>NZ_DAMBFQ010000003.1:0-253267 GCF_032061225.1 Moraxella sp. CTOTU48841 | reverse complement strand
ACTCTTCGTCGCTCAGTGGTGGCGTATTATACGTGAATTGGAATGGGTGTCAACAGGAAAATATAAATAATTTTAAATTAATTGTTAACTTTCTTTTATACTGATGATTTTATTCATATTTTAACTGTTTAAAAAACTCAAATCTTCTTCTGGACGCTTGGTAAACACTTCACAGCCGTTCTCGGTAACCATCAGTGTATGTTCCCATTGGGCGGACAATTTACGGTCTTTAGTAATTACCGTCCATTTATCAGGCAAGGTTTTGGTTTGCCATACACCTTGGTTAATCATTGGTTCAATGGTAAATGTCATGCCTGTGGTCAGTTGTAGACCGGTATTTTTTTTACCATAGTGCAGAATTTGTGGTTCATCATGGTATACGTCACTAATTCCATGCCCGCAATATTCTCTTACTACGCTAAAACGCTCTGGCTCTGCCACCGCTTGAATCGCTGCGCCAATATCGCCTACATAGGCGCCATTGCGAACGGCTTTCATCCCTGCATATAGTGCGTCTTGGGCAATTTTGCAGATACGCTGCGCCATGATTGAGCCTTCACCGATAATCCACATTTTTGAAGTATCACCATGATAGCCATCTTTTATCACTGTGACATCGATGTTGACGATATCGCCCTCTTTTAGGATACGGCTGTCATCGGGAATACCATGACAAACCACATGGTTGATTGAAGTACAAAGCGTATGCTGGTAGCCATGATAGCCGACATTAGCAGGAATGGCTTTTTGGACATCGACAATATAGTCATGGGCAAGCTTATCTAATGCCCCTGTCGTTACACCTTCTTTGACATATTCGTCTAACATCACTAAGACATCGGCGGCTAATTTACCAGCGACGCGCATTTTTTCAACGGCTTCAGGGTTATTTAATAGTGTTTTCATACAATAATTATCTGATTTTGCAAAAATTTAAGAAGACGTATTATAGCCCTTTTCGCCTTTTTCACAAAACTACTATTTGTTTAAACAGTTGTTACTTGAATTTTGGACGGGTTGTAACTATTGTGATGTTCTACAATGACAACAAAGGCTGGGAACGTCTATGGCTAATTCAATTAATATCGATACACAGAAGTATGTAAGACCGTCTGAAGCTGAAATCAAGGCAAATTTGAATGATGAGCAATATTATGTGACACAGCAAAATGGCACTGAACGCCCTTTTAGCCATGAATATGATCACCAATTTGAACGTGGTATCTATGTGGATATTGTGAGTGGTGAGCCGCTTTTTAGCTCATCGGACAAGTATGACTCAGGTTGTGGTTGGCCCGCCTTTAGTAAACCGATTGATACAGCAGTAATCAATGAATTGTTTGATGACAGTCACGGTATGCGACGTACTGAAGTGCGTAGCCGTGTGGGTGATTCGCATTTAGGTCATGTGTTTAATGATGGTCTTCCTGAGCTTGGCGGCATGCGCTATTGCATCAATGGCGCGTCGCTACGTTTCATTCCTGTGAATGAAATGGAACAAGAAGGTTATGGTGACTTAATCGGGTTGGTTAAATAAGCGATATCTGCTTGAACTAAAAAAATATAGCTTAACCATATAAAAATGTGTTAAAATAGCAGTTTGTCATTTTATCTTGAGATGGCAAATTGCTTTTTTTATTTACTAACATGACACACACATTGCTATTTTCAAGCTAACAAGCTTGATAAGAGTTAAGCTGGGTGTTTGCAAATTTGATTAATTAAAATCCTGTAGATTTTGATGCGTGTTTGCAAATCGGCTTAATCGGTAATGTGGAGGCATAACCCAACTTTACTTAAGGAAATCTCATGGCGTCAGCTAATCCTACCCAAGTTTCAATGCGTGATCTTTTAGAAGCCGGTGCACACTTTGGTCACCAAACTCGTTTTTGGAATCCAAAAATGGGTAAATTTATTTTTGGTGCACGTAACAAAATCCACATCATCAACCTTGAGCACACCGTTAAAGCGATGAACGAAGCACTAAACTTCGTTAACCGTGAAGCAGCGCGTGGCAATAAAGTACTATTTGTTGGTACTAAACGTGCGGCAAGCAACGTTATTAGCGAACAAGCCGCTCGCGCTGGTATGCCGTATGTTGACCATCGCTGGTTAGGTGGTATGTTAACCAACTGGAAAACCATCCGTCAGTCAATTACTCGTTTAAAAGAATACGAAAAACAAGCTGAAGACGGTACGTTTGCTAAGTTAACCAAACGTGAAGCGTTAGAGCGTACTCGTGAAATGGAAAAACTTGAGCGTGCATTAGGCGGTATCAAAAACATGAACGGTTTACCTGATGCAATTTTTGTGGTTGACGTTGACCATGAAGCGATTGCAATCAAAGAAGCAAAAAACTTAGGTATCCCTGTGATTGGTATCGTTGATACAAACTCAAACCCAGATGACGTAGATTATGTCATTCCTGCCAATGACGATGCGATTCGTGCGGTAACGCTATACGTATCAGCGGTTGCAGATGCAATTATCGCTGGTAAAGAATACGCTAAAACTCAAGGCGGCAAAGCAGCAAATCAAGAAGAAGCAGTAACTGAAGCGCCAGCAGAAGCTGCGGCAGAATAAGGGTTACCGTAGTATCATAGCAGCGCATTGCTTAAGTTGTTATGATACTGTCATCAAAATTTTATAAACTAACTTTGATGGGTAAATACAAAATTAGTTTCTAAAAATTCGAATTTGTAGCGTAATATTAAAGGGCAAAAATCACCAATTTTTGTCCTTTAAGCTCCAACTGTTTAGACAATAAACAACCCAATTCTCATCTATAATGATAATCAATTGAGGTATCTCATGGCAGAAATTAGTGCAAAACTGGTAAAAGAATTACGTGACCGTACAGGTCTTGGTATGATGGAATGTAAAAAAGCCCTGCAAGAAGCAGACGGCGACATCGAAACCGCAATCGATAACCTGCGTAAATCAGGTCAAGCAAAAGCTGCTAAAAAAGCAGGTAACATTGCTGCTGATGGTGCTATCATTATCGCCCAAGAAGGTAACAAAGCCTTACTACTTGAAGTAAACTGTCAAACTGACTTCGTGGCAAAAGATGCTAACTTCACCGCATTTGCAAACAAAGTAGCTGAACTTGCGCTTGCCAATAATACCACTGATGTAGCGGCTATCTCTGCATTGCCGTATGGCGATGGTCAAACGGTTGAAGAAGCCCGTGTTGAGCTAGTACAAAAAATCGGTGAAAACATCCAAGTACGTCGTGCAGAAGTGATTGAAGGTGATAACCTAGCCTCTTACCGTCACGGTATTCGTATTGGTGTAGTGGTTTCTGTTGAAGGCGGCAATGCAGACACTGCAAAACACGTTGCCATGCAAGTTGCGGCATTCAACCCAATCGCCGTTGATGAAGCGAATGTACCTGCTGATACGCTAGCACGTGAAAAAGACATCATCGAAGCGAAAGCGAAAGAATCTGGCAAACCAGACGCCGTGATTGAAAAAATGATCACAGGTGGTCTACAAAAGTACTTGAACGAAGTGACTTTGTTGAACCAACCTTACGTTATCGACAACGAGAAAAAAGTTGGCGATATATTAAAATCTGAAGGTATGACGGTTAAAGCATTCAAACGCTTAGAAGTGGGTGAAGGCATCGAGAAAAAACAAGAAAACTTCGCTGAAGAAGTGGCAGCAGCTCAAGCAGCAGCAGCTAAATAATAAGCGACAACCGCTAGGTTGTAGACTTATTAAAAATACCCCATTGATTTGGGGTATTTTTTTGTCTAATTTTTTTATTTTTTAAATTCAAAAAAGCAAGTTGAAGGCTCGCTTTTTTATGTGAAGCGCTTTTTTATTTGAATAGATTATTTGGCTGCGGCTAACGCTTGCTCAAGGTCAGCTTTGATGTCGTCAATATGTTCAATACCAATGGATAAACGAATCATGTCTTCGCTGACGCCTGCTTTTTGCAACTCTTCAGCATTTAACTGGCGGTGCGTGGTAGTGGCAGGGTGGCAAGCGAGTGACTTGGCATCACCGATATTCACCAGACGGGTAATTAATTGTAGCGCATCAATAAATTTCGCCCCTGCTTCACGGCCGCCTTTTAATCCAAAGGTTAGAATCGCTGATGGCTTACCACCAAAGTATGTTTGCGCAAGCTGATGCTCTGGATGGTCAGTTAATCCTGCATACTTGACCCAAGCCACTTGCGGATGATGGTTTAAAAATTCTGCCACGGCTTGGGCATTTTGGCAATGTCGCTCCATACGCAAGGCTAACGTCTCTAGCCCAAGCATAATTTGCCAAGCATTCATTGGGCTTAGTGCCGCACCGGTATTACGTAAAGGCGCAACGCGGGCGCGGGCAATAAACGCCGCAGCACCCATGGCTTCGACAAAATTGACACCATGATAGCTGGCATCTGGGGTATTTAAAATCGCGAAACGTTCTTTGTGAGCGCCCCAATCAAATTTGCCACTATCGATAATCACCCCACCCACCGACGTGCCCGAACCGCTCACATATTTGGTCAATGAATGAATCACAATATCAGCACCATGCTCAAATGGACGGCACAATATTGGCGTGGCAACGGTGTTATCAATCACCACAGGTACGCCTTTGCTATGGGCAAGTTCGCTGATTTTTGCGATATCCAGCACGTTACCCAATGGATTACCGATACTTTCACCAAATACCAATTTAGTACGTTCATCAATCAAATCAACCAAGGTCTCAGGTTTGGTATAATCAAAGAAACGCACTTCGATACCTTGACGTGGCAACGCATGGGCAAATAAATTGTAAGTACCGCCATACAAAGTTGATACTGAGACGATGTTATCACCTGCCTCACATAGGGTTTGGATGGTATAAGTAATCGCCGCCATCCCGGATGCCACCGTCAATGCACCGATGCCGCCTTCTAACGCTGCCATACGCGCTTCAAGCACCGCATTGGTTGGGTTCATGATACGGGTATAGATATTGCCGGCAACTTTCAGATCAAAAAGGTCAGCACCGTGTTGGGTGTTATCAAAGGCATACGAACTGGTGTGGTAGATAGGGACAGCGACAGCTTTGGTGGTTGGTTCTGGTTCGTACCCTGCATGAATAGCGAGCGTTTCTGGGCGATGCGGTGGGCTCATATATATTCCTTTAATTTAGTTTAATTAGCAAAAAAATCTCTTTTGCATTGTAACGAGTTGCTAATCAGTTTTGCAAATTCACAATAGAGCATTATTGGAACATTAATGGCATGTTTTGGAATATAGATTTATAGTGACTTGGCCTCTAAAAGTGCGCCATATATCTATTGATAATTACCAACGATAGACAAACAAACACAGCACCACTAAGCTTTGCGAATAGGCTTATAAAAGAACCCGCTACCTTTTGGTAACCACCATGGAATGAAACAAGCCATCATTATTACGGGCTTTCACGTAATTACTCTAGACGAAGATAAATTAGAAAAAATAAATAATAGATAAAACTCACCGTTAAATACACAATTTACCAAAAGTTTTGAACCTGGCTATATGGGTTATACTGTTTATACCATCATAAACCCTAAAGAGCGATTTAGACAAAAATACCCTTAAAATAGTATCAAATACGCGTAAACTAGCCTGCCAATTTAGCAAAAACAAGTGTAAAAATATCTTTAGCTTGTAAAAAAACCCATAATGACCATTGTCAGTATGGGTTTAACCAATGATATTAAAGCAGGGATATTAAAGCCATAGTATCGAAGCCCTATGATTAAAGCGTTAACTCATGTCTAAATTAACTTATAGCTGTAACTCACTGATATCTGCAACCGTTAAAAACAACCCACGCACTTTTTTTAGCAGCGCCAACCGATTGGCTTTGAGGTTAGCATCTTCACTATTCACCATCACCTGATCAAAGAAGTCATCCAATGGCTGCTGCAGCGTGGCTAGCGATTGTAAAATCTGGGTGTAGTTGGCGTTGTCAGTGTGCTGATGGGGCTCAATACTTTGCGCTGCAGTTTGCACTGCTTGATACAATGCTTTTTCGGCAGGTTCTTGTAAATAAGCCGTTTGTACTTGGGTTGCAATCTCACCCTCAGCCTTGGCTAAAATATTGGCAACGCGTTTATTGGCCTCGGCAAGTTGTTTGGCGGGTGGCAAATCACGGAAGGCTTGTACGGCTTTGATGCGATGGTCAAAATCCATTGGCACTTGCGGTTGTAGCGCCTGTACCGCCATAATTGTATCCACGCTCACGCCTTGGTCTTCATACATGGCACGGTAGCGTGAATTGATAAACTCCATCACTTGTTTAAAAGTTTTTGGTAAGTCGTCAATTTTGCCTACATAACCCAATAAAGCTTGCTCAAGCAAGACTACCAGATTTAGTGGCAGTTGTTTCTCAATCAAGATACGCAGTACCCCAATCGCCGCGCGGCGCAGACTAAACGGGTCTTTTGAACCGGTTGGCGCTTGGTCAATGCCAAAAATACCGACCAGCGTATCCAAACGGTCTGCTAATGCCAGCGCCGTTCCAATGTTGGTCGCCGGTAATTTATCACCGCTAAATTTTGGCAGATATTGCTCCTCGATTGCCGCCGCCACCGCTTCTGGCTCTCGGTTTAAACGCGCATAGTAAGTCCCTGCCACGCCTTGTAATTCTGGAAACTCACCCACCAAGGTACTGGCAAGGTCTGCTTTTGACAGCAAGCCTGCCCGTGCCGTTTGTTCAACGTCTTCGCCAATTTGGGTAGCAATAAAGGCAGCTAGCTTGGCAATACGCTCAGATTTTTCCCAAATTGTCCCTAACTTATCTTGGAATACGCGGGTTTTGAGATTTTCAGTCAACGCAAACAATGGCTGTTTTTGGTCTTGTAAAAAGAAAAACTCGGCATCAGCAAGGCGTGGACGTACCACTTTTTCGTTACCGGCAATCACTTGCGCTTTATCTTTACTGTCGATGTTACTGATAAAGATAAAATAAGGCTGTAATTTACCTTGGCTGTCAGTCAAACAAAAATATTTTTGATCCGCCTGCATGGTACTAATCAAGGCCTCTTGCGGCACTTGTAAGAATCGTGGCTCAAAGCTTGCGCGTAGCGCTACTGGATAATCGACCAGCGCAGTGACTTCATCAAGCAAATCTTGCGGTACGATAGCAGTCGCCCCTACTTCATCAGCAAGCTGTTGCACTTGTTCTTTGATAAGCTGCTGGCGTTTGTCAAAATCAGCGATGACATGCGCCTCGGCAAGGTTTTGCTCATAGCTGTCCGCCGTGTCAATTCTAACCTTATCAGGATGATGGAAACGATGTCCAAGACTATAACGACCTAATTCAACGCCCTGCGCCCCTGTCTCACCCGACGTTAATCCTTGAATCGTCGCTGGCAGCACTTGGTCGTCTTTAAGTAGCACCAACCATTTGACAGGGCGAACAAACTCAGAACGCTCTGCGCCACTGCGCATGCGTTTGGCAATCGGCAACTCATCTAAGGCTTTTTGAAAAATACTCGGCAGTAACTCAGCCACAGGCTGACCAATGACATTCATTTCATAGCCGATATAATCGCCTTTATCACCTTTGATGGTAATTAAATCCTTGACATCAATACCCAAGCCTTGGGCAAACCCTTGAGCCGCTTTGGTTGGATTACCGTCCTTGTCATAGGCAGCTTTGACTGCAGGACCGCGTTTTTGTTCGATTTTATCGGGCTGTTTTTCACTAATTCCTTGAATCTGTAAGGCAAGACGACGCGGGGCTGCAAAGCTTTTAATGGTATCAAAGGGAATATTGGCATCTGTTAGCGATTGGGTGACATGGTCAGTGAGAGCATCACGCAATGTTTTTAGATTTTTTGGGGGCAATTCTTCGGTGCCAAGTTCAAATAAAATAGTAGACATGCTAAAGCCTTGTTGATTCAAATAGGGTAAATATAGGCGATTATAGCAGAAATTTAAGCCATAAAAATGCCCCATCAGCGGGGCAAATCAAGAAAACCGTCATCGTAAAACGAAAATTAAACTTATCGGCTGGCGCTTGCCGAAGTCGTTACAGCGGTCGTGGCAATTGGCGTATTGACCGCCGCTTTTGGTTTGGCTTTGGCAGGATTGACAACAAAATTAATGCCTAATAATAACAGCGTCACCCCTAAAATCGGGCGCAATTTTTTCTCAGGCAGTTTACTGCTCAATAATGTGCCTACAATAATGGCAGGAATCGCGCCAATGAGCAAAAAGGTCAGCATGTGAAAATCCACACTGCCTGACAGCAAATGCCCGAGACCTGCAACCAAAGTTAATAGCACCGCATGTACCACATCCGAGCCGATGATACGAATGAGGGGCAATTGGGGAAAAATCAGCACCAGTGCCATGACGCCAAATGCCCCTGCCCCAACCGACGATAAGGTCACTACTACCCCGAGCAATATGCCCATCAGCACCAATTTATATTTTGGGATTTGGGAGGTGAGACTGTCAGTTTGGTCATTTTTACGGTATTTGTCAAAAAACGCTTCGATACGGTTGCGAAAAATCAGCGAAATCCCGGTAATGGTCAACATCACGCCCAATATCAAGGTCATGATTAGTTTGATGGCGTTGATATTACCCAAGTAAGTAGCGACGAGATAGTTGGTGACAATGGAGGCTGGAATACTACCAATTGCTAGCCATAGCACGATTGGCCAAACGACATTTGATTTTTTAAAATGTACCACACCACCAAAAAACTTGGAAATAGCGGCATATAGCAAATCGGTGCCGACAGCAATATGCGGCTCTACTTTTAGCAGTAAAATCAAAATCGGCGTCATCAGTGACCCACCGCCCACACCGGTCACACCCACGCAAAATCCGACAAAAATACCCGCTAAAATAAAATAAAGTTCCACTCACCGCCCCTTGTTACCTGGCTTACTTGCTGCGGCTATTGTAGTAGAATAGCGCGTTGTTGCCCTGTGGCGATTTTTGATATAAATATGCGAGATTAGAATATTATCTATTTATTTATTAATAAAAATTCTTAAACCACTAAAAAATTCTGAATATTTTTATTTTTATACTTCTTAATTGCACCTAATTGTAAATGAGTAAAATCGCCATTTTGAATATCTTTTATTATCTGTTTTTCGAAATCCTCTATATTTTCTTGACATCTTCTATAATCTTTATCTAAAAATCTAAATAATCCATGCTCATCACCACTTTTAAAATTATCATTCAATAATTTAATCAATAATGTTTTAAAATCTTTATAATTATCAATTACTGTTTGAAGTGTACCAGTTGAAATTTTTGGTAATATATAAATACTACTCAATAAATGCTCAACTATTCTTAAAGCTATTTCTAATTCTCTATCATTTGGTTGCTTTATGTCATGGGCTGAGTCATTACCCATAAAACGTATTCCATGAAGATGATTGGTATCACTAATAGAAATAAATCCGCTAGTTTTAAGTTTATTAATACGACTTTCGAGTGATTTACCCTCAATTCCTTTATCATTACAAACTGCTTCTATGCAAGTCCTAAGCCCTATTCCTGTTAGAATTTTCGAATCATTAGCATAACTTTTTAGTGTGTCTGTATAAATTCTCCTAACTAATAAGGGTAATTCATAGAGCTCGAACCAATCCATCTCTTTATGATTTTTTAGAGAGACAGGATAAGTTTTAATAGTTGTTTGATATTCAACTTCAGATTCATTTATGTGAATAGGACTGTCAGGGTCGATAATTTCTTCTCTAAAAGATACGTTAGAACAGCCGCAACATTCAACTATTTGATAAGATAAATCAAAGAGATGTACTTCAGGTTCATAAGGTATATTATGCTCCTTCAAAACGAATTGCCGTGTGTACCTTTGACAAAATTGACAATAATTTTTGACAATTTTAGGCTTTTCCATAAGCTACTTACTCTTGCTTGGGCAAATATTTATCCAACGCATCGGCTTTATGTGCATCATCCGCCAATGGAAAGCCCAATTTGGCGCGCGTTTCTACATAGCTTTGTGCGACCTTACGCGCCAAGGTACGCACACGCAAGATAAAGCGCTGACGCTCAGTGACTGAAATCGCTCCACGCGCATCCAACAAGTTAAAGGTATGTGACGCTTTAAGCACCATTTCATACGCAGGCAGCGGCAGGTTAAGACCGACCAATTTATCGGCTTGGCTTTCATAAAAATCAAACAACTCAAACATTTTTGCCACATCGGCATGTTCAAAGTTGTAGGTCGATTGTTCCACTTCGTTTTGGTGAAATACATCACCATAGGTGACACGACCAAATTCGCCATCCGTCCATACCAAATCATATACACTGTCCACGCCTTGGATATACATGGCAAGGCGCTCAAGACCGTACGTGATTTCTCCTGTCACTGGGAAACACTCAATACCACCGACTTGCTGGAAGTAAGTAAACTGGGTAACTTCCATACCATTGAGCCAAACTTCCCAACCAAGTCCCCATGCGCCAAGCGTTGGTGATTCCCAGTTGTCTTCTACAAAGCGGACATCATGCGTTAGCGTATCGATGCCAATTGCTTTGAGTGACCCCAAGTATAACTCTTGAATATCAGGTGGATTGGGTTTGAGTACCACTTGGAACTGATAATAATGTTGTAAACGGTTTGGGTTGTCGCCATAGCGACCATCCGTGGGACGGCGTGATGGCTGCACATAGGCGGCATGCCAACGCTCTGGACCTAATGCTCGTAAGAAAGTGGCGGTATGAAACGTGCCTGCACCCATTTCCATATCATAAGGCTGTAACACCACACAGCCTTTTTCTGCCCAATAATTTTGCAAAGTTAAAATCAATTGTTGAAACGTCATCATACGAGAATTACCACTATATAGTCGGTGATTAGGCAAACTGTGTTTATCAAAATAGTTGTCCAGTTAATTTTGATAAAGCGTCAGTTTTTTTAATTAGTCACATTAAAAATTTAAATTTTTTTGCGTCGCAAATAGCCCTTAAAATAGGCGGTACAATTGCCGAACGATATTTTTACTTAAAACGCCCAAAATAGCAAACTTATCCAATTTTTCAGCTAGAGATATAGACATGATTATTGAGCAAATTAAGGTGTGGGCAAAACTACAAAGCATTAAAACAATATACATTTCGCGACAAATCAGTTACCGCATTTTAGCACTTTTTTACTAGATTTACGAAAATTCCTGTTACCCTTGAACAAGAGATTTCGACGATTGATTGTTAGCTTTTTTTATGCCGTTTTAGCTTTTTTAATCGCTTTTTTTGAGATAAATCCGCCAAATTTGATACGTCATCCATTGTCGTTTTAGTTGGGTTTTGACTTTTAATTTTCATCTTTTAGCGCCATAATAACCTACACAAGCTTTTACTTAATTTATGTTAAGTATTTGTTTTTAATAACTTTTCATGAGGTCAACCATGCTTATTTCGGCAAGTCTATTATTAGCTGCTACGTCGTTAACTTCTAATTGGTTGTTTTTAATCGTTCTAGTGACTGTCGGTATGCTAGCGATTGCGTTTACCCCTTACCGTTTTGTATTGGGCTATTTTATGTTAGGTATGGTGTACTGGATTTCGGTAGAAGGGCTGCATTGGGCAGTGGTTACGCTGTCATCATTGACGGGCACGGATGCGTATGTGGCGGCAATTGGCTTATCGATGATTCCGATTGTGATAGCGTTAAATGGAAAACCCAAGTTCAACAAAACCGCAAGTCAAGCTACTACCAACCAAACCATGTTAAAAAGTAGTGTTCAAATGAGTGCCGGTCACCGTCCTGTGGTATTAGAAAAAGATACCGATTTTCATCAAAATTTTGTTCGTCATGCCGCGGTGTTTGACTCAAAAAACTAATAACAACCTCGCCACCTTATCGCTATAGCAAGTTATTTAACCCATCATGTTGATGGGTTTTTTATGCGCTTTAGCTTGATAAAAGGTAAAAGATTCGCTGTCTAACGTCGCTCAAATACACAAATCAAACGCTTTGATTACAAAAAATGATACTGGTATGTTAAACATTACTGTAACTTGGCATGGATGACCTTATAATATATTGTATAACAAAGCTATTAAATCCTTTGTAGTAGCGAATTATAATCTCTTTGAAGTGAATGACTTAATTATTATCATTTATTAAAAGACCTTGCGCATTGCAATATCTATAAAATCTATAATTTTGGAGAGTACCTATGTTATCTCAATTAACCCAAATCAAATCAGATCCCCTTGACGTATTATTGTTTGCCGTTGGCTTGCGTTTAACCCAACTTGCCAAAACAGGCGATGACAAATTTAAAGGTTTATTAGAAAACCGTAATTTTACTATTCAACTCGGCAGCGACGCGGAACAAACGTCACGCTATTATGAGATTAATAACGGTACTTTTAGCCAACATGCAGGTCCAGCCAAAGAGCCAACATTGACGATTACGTTTAAAGACTCAATGACGGGTGTGAAATTGCTCACTAAAGGTGAAGCGACGGCATTTATGACAGGCATCCAAAATGGTGACTTAAAAATGTCCGGTGATTATTCACTGCTGATGTGGTTTAACCAAATCGCAAAGTTTATTGTGCCAAAAGTACCTGAGCCACTTAAACCTGTGGTTGAACAAGCAAAACCATTAATTGAAAAAGCCACGCCTTTTGCCAAAGAACTTTGCAGTAAAGCCCTAGCAATGCTTGGAGGCGCGAGCGCAGGTAAAGCTTCTGGCAGCAGCAAATACTTTAATGAAGCAAACACCAAAGATGTCAATGCTGACAGCGAGACACAAGCGAGCAAATTAGACACCCTTAAGGCGAAAGCGGCTGAAATCAAAGATGACGCGGTGGAAAAATTTGATGAGCTAAAAACCGAAGCCAAAGAAAAAATCGATGCGCTCAAAGAAGATGCGAGTGAAAAATTAGCGGATATTAAAGACACCGCTAATGAAAAACTTGGCGAAACCAAAGAAAAATTGGATGAGGTTAAAGCACAAGCGGCTGATAAAATTGACGACACTAAAGAAACTGCCACTGAAAAGCTTGATGAAGCAAAAACAGCCAAAGATGATAAACTTGCGGATGCTAAAACCAAGCTTGAAGACGTCAAAGACCAAGCGGCTGAAAAATTAGCCGATGTTAAAAGCTTTGCGGGTGAAAAACTAGATGATGCTAAATCAAAGGTTGAAGAATTAAAAACCCAAGCCGATGACAAACTAGATGCATTAAACGAAGAAGCCAAAGAAAAAGTGAGCGAGGCAAAAGATAAAGTTGAACAAGCTAAGCAAACGCTGACCGACGAAACAGCCAGTGATTCTGATGCATCCGATAACAAAGCTATCGAAGAGAAGTATGAAGCGGCTAAAGATACTATTAACGCTAAAGATAGTACCGCTAAAGATAGTACGGCAGATGATGATAGCATCCGTCCTGACAACGTGTTTGCCAAATCAGCGGATAATGAGAACTTAACGCCTGCACTGCGTAAATCGGCTGAAATTGAGGCAAAGCATGCATCTGATGAGGTCATTGCCGACAATGTCAAAACTAGCGCAGTCAGTGATGATAAATCACCTATCACCAATATTTCCATTACTCGTGGTGATAGCTCTCAAGACAAATAAGCCATTGTCATTAAATGATAAAAAACAATCACTTTAGGTGGTTGTTTTTTTTTGGTATGATGAGACACCTTTTATTATTTTAAGCTTTGTTTTAATTAGGATTATAGCTGTCATGGCAGACTTATTAGCAATTCAACAATCACAACAACCTATTGGCACCACAATGACCACCCAAAGCCGCCCAACTCGCGAGCAAATCCAAGCTTGGTTTGAACTACCTTTGATGGATTTACTGTTGCTCGCGCAAAACAAACTTCGCGAACACTTTCCACCCAATGCGGTACAAGTCAGTACCCTGCTATCAATAAAAACAGGCAATTGTCCTGAAGATTGCGGCTATTGCTCACAGTCAGGGCACCATAGCACCGACTTACAACCTGAAAAGAAAATCGAAGTACAAAAAGCGATTATCGAGGCCAAAAAAGCCAAAGCCGCTGGCTCTAGCCGTTTTTGTATGGGTGCGGCATGGAAACACCCAAACGATAGAGATATGCCCTATGTGGTTGAGCTGATTAAAGAAGTCAAAGCATTGGGGTTAGAAACTTGTATGACGCTTGGCATGTTATCCGGTAACCAAGCGCAAGTACTTGCTGAAGCGGGACTGGATTACTACAACCATAACCTTGATACCTCACGCGAGTACTATAACCATATCGTCTCCACCCGTAGTTATGATGACCGTCTAACTACCCTTGACCATGTGCGTCAAGCAGGCATTAATATTTGCTCAGGTGGTATCATCGGTATGGGTGAAAGTCGTGATGACCGCATCAACCTGCTAACAGAACTGGCTAATCTGCCAAAACTCCCTGAATCAGTACCAATCAATATGCTAGTACCCATTGAAGGCACGCCAATTGCAGATCAGCTGCAAGGCACGCGCTTGCCTGTGCTTGAGTGGATTCGCACCATTGCTGTCACGCGCCTTGCTTGCCCAACCAGCTATGTGCGTATTGCCGCAGGTCGTGAAGGCTTAACCGATGCCGAGCAAGCCATGCTATTTATGGCAGGTGCCAATTCTTTCTTTTATGGGAATCGTTTATTGACCACAGATAATGCTACCACCAATCATGATGATCAGTTGATTGCCGATTTAGGGTTGACGGTTGAAAAAGCCGAGCCTCGACAAATCCCGGTGACCAATGCGATGAATGGTCGCATCGGGAGTTTGGCTGTCGTTTAATAGCCCAACAAACCGCCGAAGTGGCGGTTTTTTCTTAGATGCTTTAACGATGCTTTAACAGAGTTCAACAGTATGTTAGCCAATTTTGCCCTTCAATCAGCCCTTGATGAACAGCGCCAAAAAGACCTGTATCGTCAACTGACGCCCATTAGTCAAGGCGTGACGCCCACCATTGACATACATGGCAAAACTTACGTCAACTTTGCCAGCAATGATTATTTGGGACTTGCCACCGACCCGCAACTCATACAAGCGTTTAGCCAAGCTGCAAAAACCATCCAGCAAGTGGGTAGTGGCGCGTCGCACCTGATTACGGGGCATACGCTTTGGCATGAACAATTGGATACCACCCTTGCCCAATTGACAGGCTATGAACGGGCGTTAACTTTTAGCACAGGGTATATGGCAAATGTCGGTGTGATTCAAGCGTTGTGTGGTAAAGATAGCGTGATTTTTAGCGATAAGCTCAATCATGCCTCGATTGTCGATGGGGCAATCCTTAGCCGTGCCAAAGTCATGCGTTTTGGGCATCGCAATTATAGCCAATTAGAACAGCTACTTTCGCAAAATAGCGCTAAGCAAAAACTGATTGTCACTGATCATATTTTTAGTATGGATGGTACCATTGCGGATTTGGATGCGCTGCATGCGTTAGCTACTCGTTATGAATGTGCCTTGATGGTAGATGATGCCCACGGTTTTGGTTTGCCCTATCAGGCTTATAAAAAAGCCCAACCACAAGCAGATATCTATATCGGCACCTTTGGTAAAGCGATAGGCACCAGTGGCGCATTTGTCGCAGGTTCGAGTGAGTTGATTGACTATGTGACCAATTTTGCCCGTTCATTTATTTATACCACGGCGATGCCCCCTGTGCTTGCCAGCGTGACTAAAACTAGCATAGCCATGTCGCACACCGATACTTTGCGCAGCGATCAATTACTTGCCAATATCAAACAGCTCAGTCAAGGGCTATTGCAGCAAAATTGGCAAGTAGGTATTGATAATCAAATACCGACCACAGCCATTATTCCTGTGGTCATTGGCAATAATGACAGAACCCTGCAGCTTGCCAACGCGTTAAAATCTCGCGGTTTTTGGGTGTCTGCCATCCGTCCACCCACGGTGCCGGTAGGCACAGCACGTCTACGCTTTTGCGTAAGCGCTCGTCATAGCGAACAACAAATCTCGGATTTACTTGCTGTCATGCAGACTTTAAAATAACGGCTATTTGCAGTCTTTTTTAGGGCAAGTTTATTTAGAGTAAGCTGATTTAGGGTAAGCTTGTGTAGTTGCGTCATCATCGGGGTAAGCAATGACAGAATATTTTTTATGGTTTAAAGCCTGGCATGTGATTTCATTGGTGTGTTGGTTTGCCGCGATTTTTTATCTACCACGCTTGTTTGTGTATCATGCCATGAGTGCCGATAAAATCAGTCAAGAGCGATTTGCATTGATGGAGCGTAAACTGTATCGCGGCATCATGACACCTGCGATGATTGCCACTTGGATTTTTGGCTTGTGTATGCTGCTGCCCAATTGGGACAGTTATAAAACCCAAGTCTGGCTACATATCAAGCTAGCCTGCGTCATTGGGTTGACGGTATATCATATAGCTTGTGGTCGATTTCGCTTAAAACTGATTGATAACCCTAACTATAAAACCCATATTTTTTGGCGGTGGTTTAATGAGGTGCCTGTGTTTATTTTAGTCGCTGTGGTGATTTTGGTGATTGTTAAACCGCAATTTGGCGCGTAATCATTTTAGTATTTCATGGATTCAATCATAGAAGATTGCCATGATTGCCTGCGCTATTTTCGGTGAGCGCAAGGTGTAAATACGGGTCAAGGTCAGCTTGTTTGAGCAGCCAATCAACATAATCAGGGGGCAAGTCTTTAATGGCAACCCCTTTATGTTTGCCAAAGCGCATTACCGTGGGTTTTCGGGCATGTTCACTGGCTTGATACAGCTGTGCCATATCGGTGATGTGATGCTGATAGCAGATAGCTTTTAAGACCAAAAAGGTAAACCAAATGTCGTATTTGGCACCATGCGCGAATTTGATATTTTTTTTGGCAACCTGCGGCTCAAAAAAACACAGTAGCGCACCCAAACTATGGCTATCTAACTGCGGGAAAAAATGCCGCGCCAGTGCCAAAGTGCAAATACGCTTAATGTTTGATAAATCACAGTCAGCATTGGTGAGTACGTCAGCATCAAAGTCGATATTGTGCCCAATGAGATACTTGCAGTCTTTTGGTAACTCAAAATCAGTATGCGGCGGCTTGTCTGCCACATCGTCGTCAAAAATTCCTGTGATGGCTTGGCTGCCCAAAGTAATTTTTTTGTGTGGGTTAAAGCGCTGCTCAAAGGCGCTGTGGGTCTGTAGTATCAGCTCGCCTGCTGGACTAAACACCACGCCAATGTAGGCAATTTCGGTCGCATGTGGCTCAACCAATCCATGCGCTTCTGTATCTAAAATATAACTACTCATAACCTTAAGACTTACTAAATCGCTCAATTCACCCGTTGTAGACAATCATCATACACGATTTGGCGATAGCTTCGTTAGGTTTTCAGTATCTTGAGTTTTCGCTATCCTAGGTTTTAAGTATCTTATTCTCAGTATCTTGGGTACACCAACCGCTGTCTAAAGGTTTTGCTTGGTATTTGCCACTTCGCCAACCCTGTTAAATTAGCCAGCTTAACCAACTTAACCAACAAGGGTATGGGTCTCAGGATAACGAATACGGGTTGGTTTAGGGGTGGCGATAAAATACGCCAAGGTTAACGGTCCAAGACGCCCCATATACATCATAAACATAATCACCCATTGCCCAGGCTCACTCAATGTCGGGGTGAAATTTCGCGATAACCCGACGGTTGACGATGCCGATATCACTTCAAATAAAATATCAACCAAATGCCCTTCTGGCTCACATATCGCTAAAATAAACGCCGCTAAAGCAATCATCAAAATCGAGGTGCTCATCACCGCAAACGATTTTTTTACCAAGTGATCAGAGATAGCACGATGGAAAATCGTCACTTGCGGGTGCTGACGCAAATATGCCCTAGTCGATGCTAGGATAACCACAAACGTGCCGATTTTGATACCGCCACCTGTGGACATTGAGCCTGCGCCAATAAACATCAATATAAAGGTCAATAACGTACTGGCATCTGTCACTTGGCTATAATCAATATTATTGAAGCCTGCAGTACGTGACGTCACCGCCATAAACCAAGATGCAAACCACTGCCCAGCTTCGCTCAATCCGCCAATCGTTTTGGCGTTATGACGTTCAAGTAACCAATACCCCATACAACCAATGATATTGAGCGCTAGCGTGCCCAAAACCATGACCTTGGTGTGCAGGGTAAATTTTTGCCAGCGCTTGTGTTTGATGATATCTAAAATCACCAAAAACCCGATACCACCCGTGATAATCAGCAAGCTTATGATAAAGCTAATCATCGGCTGGTGCACATAGGCAGTCATATTGTTGCCGTTTAGTGCAAAACCTGCATTGTTAAATGCTGAGATACACAGAAAAAACGCTTCATACATCGCATCTTTTAGCCCTTTTAGCGGTGCTAAAAATAGCGTTAACCCTAAAAAACCCAAGCTCTCGGTGATAAAGGCAATTTTGATTACCGCTTTGGCTGTACTGCCAATTTGGTTGCTATGAGTACCCAACGCTTCTTGCGCCGTGATTGAGCCTGATAATCCCATTTTACCTTGCAGACTGGTCAATACCAAAATTGCAAAGGTCATAAAGCCTAGACCGCCAAATTGAATCAGCGCGGCAATCACCAGTTGTCCAAACGTGGTATAGTTAGCGGTATCTACCACATTTAGCCCCGTAACGGTCACCGCAGACGTCGCAGTAAAGGCTGCCGCTAGCATACTAATCGGTTGAATCGTTGCGATTGGCAATGACAGTAAAACCGTACCCATCACAATTAACGCTAAAAACCCCAAGGACAAAATCGCAGGTGAAGACAAATGCAGTCCTTGTTTGGTAGGCGGCTCTAGGTCGTGAGTACTGGATTTTGATTTATCAACAATTTTTGGTTTGTCGCTTTTTTTGACTTCACGAAACGGCATATTTACACCTAATTACTTTTTTTGCGTGAGTGGTGGGTTAAATAGCCGTTTGCCGAATAGCTTTGGCAAGGCGACGTAGCGCTTGGGTATCGCCCCCTACCACCAATTTATCCCCACCTTGAAAGAAAAAGCCATCGGGTAATTGGTTAAAGATTTGCTGGTTGCGTTTTAGCATGATAAAAGTAATATCAGGATGGCTGTGTTGGACATCCGACCACGGGTGCCCTCGCCACTGCTCAGGTGGGTCTAAACGAACCAAAAACTGCTCGTCACCCAACGCCATGTATTGTTTGACCATCGGATAGTTCATTTTTTGGGCAATACGAATGCCCATGTCTTGTTCGGGGTGAATAATATTGTTCACCCCTAAGCTTTGTAGAATTTGGTGATGGGAGTCGGTTTTGGCTTTCACCCATAGGTTTTGTACGTTCAGGCTTAGTAGGTTGAGTGTACATAGCAAGCTGGCTTCAAGGTTATCACCAATGCTGACGAGTACGCCGTCGAAACTTGCAAGGTCAAGCTCTTCTATGGTGTCTTTGTCGGTGGCGTCAGCAATCACGGCACGGGTGACATATTCACTGATGTCATCGACCAGTTTTTCATCAATATCAATCGCTAGGACTTGGTTGCCCAATTTTTCAAGCTCTCTAGCACAGGTAATACCAAAAACACCCAGTCCGATAATGGCAAATTGCATTTTGATTTTTCCTTTCTTAGCCCATTTCTTGAGCAAATTTTTTTAAATCATCAATACAGATAACATATTCTCTTATTATGTGCTAGAACGCTGACGGCTGGCTTCGTACAGCACCATGCCAGTGGCGACACTGACATTTAAGCTTTGGATTTGCCCATGTTCATTGCCGGGCATCGGGATATAAACCAGCTGGTCGCAGGTATCTGCGGTCAAACGGCGAATACCGTCACCTTCTGAGCCCATCACAATCGCCACATCACCTGTCAAATCACAGTCTTGCACGGGCTTTGCCGTGTCATCAAGTGCCGTACCAAACACAAACACCCCTTGTTTTTTGATGTCAGTGAGCGTACGCGCAAGATTAGTGACTTGGATAAAAGGCATTAATTCCACCGCACCGACAGCGACTTTTGCCACGGCTGGGGTGATGCTTGAGCTATGATTTTTGGGAATAATGACAGCTGAGACGCCCATTGCCACAGCGGTACGCAAACACGCGCCAAGGTTGTTCGGGTCGGTGATTTGATCAAGCACCAGTAGTAATAGCGGTTTTCGCTCGGTTTGGTGTTTGTCAACTAGGTATTTGAGATCTGCCTCATCTTGGAGTTCAGCAGGGCGGGCTTGTAATACTACGCCTTGATGCTGCGGACTTTCGGCAAGCTTGGTGAGTTTGTCTTTGGCGCTGATTTGTATCGCAATCCCGTAGGTTTGGGCAAGCTCGGTGATGTTGGCTACCGTGGCATCATCTTGTTTTTTACCGTCTTGAATAAAGAGTGTCAACCCATCGATACCGCGGTGTTGCAAGATGGATTGCACGGCATGAATGCCATAAAAATAACTCGGTTTTGCCATGATTGATGACCCTTTTTTTCGATTTTATATTTGCCTTGCCCCTAGCCTTGTATATTATTCGCTAGCCTTCTAGGTGGCAAATGTACTGCACAATTGCTTCATTACGTAGCTCATAACTGCTATGCCCTTCGACCAAAAACGCTTGACCGGCACGGTAATAAGTAAATTCTTCTTCGCCTGCCAGTTTGACTTCACACTCGCCTGCTAAAATTTCGATACGTTCAGATGAGTCCGTTTTAAATTCATAGGCTGGCACATCGGTATCACAAGGTAGCACGATTCCTAGCATTTTTTTGCGTCCATCTTCAAACCAAACGGTCCGACTAAAGGTACGACCTTCATAGTAAACATTCGCTATTTTTTCTACCGATACATGGTCGAAACGATTAGGTGACGTCATGAGATTCTCCTTAAAATACACAGTCAGTTGACTTGATAACGCTGCCTTATTATAAAGAATTATAAAGATTGGCAGGTCGTTTTGCGGCAACCCGCTTTTTTTAGTCGACAAATGGGTTTTATAATCAAACGCAGTCCGTGACTTGTCGCAATCAGCCAATGCTATTGCCGATAGATTGTTAACGGTTGATAAAAAATTATGTTCCGTTATCCTTATGCAGACGTTGTTTAGAGCAATAGGATAGCATCAAATTTAGTCAACTTTTATGACAATCTATTATAACAATCTATGTTTTATGACAATCGATGAAACCGCCCTCAACTTAACTAGGCGAAGATTGCTAGACACAGATACCCATCAAAGATAGCCAGCTGACGGAAATTTGGATTTTTGCGTTGCTTATTTTGTAATTGTCCCAATTATGCTATTGTTTAGTGTGAAACAGCTAGATGGAATTTTTACTGATTTTTGAAGACTTGTCTAGGATTATTGTGAGCTTTTCATGACCAGGTTACAATAAAGTTTTTGCAAATTTGACCGCCAATGTGCCACTCTTAACGTCAATGATAGGATTGATATGCTGACACAGTTAACCTTACAAAATTTAGCCCTCGTCACCAATGCTGAGGTTGAGATGAATGCTGGATTTAACATTATCACTGGCGAGACAGGTGCTGGTAAATCACTATTGCTTGACGCCTTGACCTTGTGCGTGGGTGGTCGTAGTGACGCAGGTTTGATTCGGCATGGACAGACCACGGCAGACGCTTTTGCAGAATTTAATATCGGTCAATTACCCGAAGTCATGGCATGGCTGGGTGAGCAAAATTACCCATTTGAAGACGATACGCTGCTGATTCGCCGGCAACTTGCTAACCAAAACGGTACGCTTCGTAGTAAAGCTTGGCTCAATGGCATGCCCATTAGTATGAATGAGCTTAAAACCTTGGGTGGGTTACTGGTCAATATTCACAGCCAACATGCCCAGCAAAGTTTGCTACGTCCGCAGTTTGTGATGGAATGGCTTGATAGCGCTACGGGATTAAACAGCCAAGCAAGCGACGTGAAACAAGCGTTTTTGCAGTACGAACGCCTTAAATCACAAGCCGCCCAGCACGCCAAAGACGAGCAATTGCGCCAGCAGCAAATTCAGCTATTGAGCAATCAATTAGCCGATATCGAGCCAATTGCCAGTATCTTATACAGTGAACTTGAAGCTGAATACGATGAATTATCTAACCTTGAAAACCTCATGCAGCAAGCCGCCTTGTCGGTGCAATTACTCGATAATGACAGCGATGAGCCCGATGTGGTAAGCCTGCTTAATCGGGCGATTAAACTGTGTGAAGCGCAGACCGAGCTTAGCCAAACCTATGCTGATTGCGTTGAACAGTTGTATTCAGCACATACCCAAATCGCTGAAGTCGCTAGCACCCTGAGCAATTATGCCGAAGGGCAAAGCCTTGACCCCAAGCGGTTAGCACTACTTGATGAGCAGTTATCGACGTTCCATCGACTGGCGCGTAAATATCACACCACACCTGAAAGCCTTGTTGAAGACAGCCAAGCCTGGCAACAGCAATTAGATGACTTGCAATCGGTGATGTCGCCTGAAGCAATGGCAGAGCAAATTGAACAAGCTTATCAAGCCTACTTGCAAAAAGCCCAAGCATTGGATGACAGTCGCCAAGCCAATGCCACGACGTTAGCTGAAGCGCTAGTCGCACGGTTAAAAGCGTTGGCACTGCCCAATGTGCAAGCGGCATTTGAATTTACCCCACTTGATAAACCGCAAAGTATCGGGTTATCGCAAATTGAACTGCTATTTAGTGCCAATGTCGGTATGCCAATGCAACCGATTCACAAAATCGCCTCAGGCGGTGAATTATCACGGTTAGCCCTTATCATGCAAGTCATTGATGCACAAGGAGTTTGCCGTAATACGACCACCGATATAGCAACGACTACCCGTCAGCTATTGGTATTTGATGAAGTGGATGTGGGTATCAGTGGTGGCACGGCGCAAGTGGTGGGCGAATTACTGCGTGAATTGGGTGAAGAACAACAAATCATTGCTATCACTCACCAATCGCAAGTCGCGGCACAAGCCCATCAGCATATTTTGGTGTACAAGACCCAGCAAGAGAAGGCGCAGTCTCACTTAAAAACCCTGTCGGGCGATGACCAAGTGCAGGAATTAGCGCGGATGTCGGGCGGGGTCAATATCACCGAAGACACGCTCAAACACGCGCGCAGTTTGCTAGCAAGTCGCCGTGTCAGTTAATTTAACATTGCTTGACGCTTTGAATGTTTATCGTTTTTAATGCTTATTGTTTTTAATGTTTGCCGCTCTTAAGTCGCTTTTAATTAGGTATGCCACTGAATGTCAAAAAACCAAAATCTTACCAACCATTTTTTGATAGCCTCACCCAATATTGACGGCGGGATTTTCTATCAATCTTTGGTCTATATTTGCCGTCAAGACCAACAAGGCACGTTAGGGCTGGTAGTTAACAAACCCATCGAAACCAGCAACGTTGCCAAATTGTTTGAAGAATTAAATATTGATGTGACCATCACCGACTTGCACCGAAAATTACCCTTAGATGGAGGTCCCATGAACCCGGAAGTTGGGTTTGTGCTCCATACGGGACAGCCCGATTGGGTATCTTCGTTTGCCATCACCGAAAACGTCTGTATCACCACTAGCAAGGATATTTTACAAAGTATCGCTAATGGCCAAGGCGTTGAGCATTTTGAGCTTTGTTTGGGTCATGCCAGCTGGGGAAAAGGGCAGCTAGAAGAAGAAATCAACCAAGGCGATTGGTTTGTTTTGCCGGCATCAATGGGGCTATTGTTTGATATTGACCATCAGACTCGCTGGCAAGTCGCCGCTCAGCAGTTGGGCGTTGATTTTAACAAACTGAGTACGGATATCGGGCATGCTTAACCTGACTATGGCGCAAGATACCCATCACACCCACACTATCGAAACGGTGATGGGGCTTGATTTTGGCATCGCAAAAATGGGTATCGCCTTGGGCAATACTTTAACCCAGACCGCAAGCCCGTTGATGCAGTTTAAAATGGATAATGGCAAACCCAATTGGAATGAATTACTAAAACTTATCGAGTCATGGCAAGTGAGTACCATCATCATCGGTTTGCCGCTGAATATGGATGGCACTGCATCTGAGCTTAGCAATCGTGCCAAAAAATTTGCTCGTAGGCTCAAACACCAGCTCGAAGAAGCGCATCGACCACGCCCGATTATTTTGGCGGATGAGCGCTTAACTAGCCGTGAAGCCAAAAATTTGGCTTGGGAATATGGTCTAATCAAAAGTGACAAAGAGCCGATTGATAGTATCGCCTCAGCGATTTTGCTTGGCAGTTGGCTTAGAAGTGGCGAAGGAGCGCTGTTATTATGACTCAATTAAATGCGCCTGCTACGCCAACGACCAAAGGCTTTTCTGCCCCTGTTATTGGTTTGATTGAACACGCACAGCGACTCAATAAATGGTCAATTTATCTGGTTTATTTGGCAATTGCGCTATTTTTATTATTTGGTACCCTAAAGAGCTTGTCACAGTTTAAGGACAGTCAAACGATTTATACTTTGTTTCATTGGGTGCCTTACGGACTTGTTGGACTGACCATACCCCTATCCTGCTATGTGGCGTTTATTTTATACCGTTACCGTTTAAGCCAGCCGAGCATGCTTGCGCTGTGTATCGGTATGGGATTTGGCTTGTTTGCCATCAGTAGCTATGTCGCCCTAGCCGCCTGGATTGGGGTGGCGTTTATGTTTAAAGCCAATTTAACCCGTTTTTTTAATTTTATCCAAGAAAGTCGACAAACAGAGACTCAACATGCCTGATGCCAATTACCAACTCGATACCCAAGGGCTGATTTGCCCAGAGCCGATTATGCTGCTGCATAAAACCGTTCGTAAAGCGCAGTCAGGGGAAGTGATTCATGTCATCGCCACTGACCCTGCGACCACGCGCGATATCCCCAATTTTTGTCGTCATTTGGGGCATGAACTTATCGAGCAGCAAGACATCATCAATCCGCAACAACACCAAAACCCTGATCCGTATGCCAATGTGTATCATTACTGGATTAAGAAAAAAGTTGGTTAAAAAAAAGCCCCCTTATCTCGAGATTTCAAGTCATTTATGTCCCAAGTCGCCGCGCGCCAACCGCGCCAAGTCAAAGCCTTACACCTTCATGATGAGCCCAGTTATATTCAGCAGTTTCGCCAAGAATTGCTCACGCGGGGACTTGCCACCAATACGCGCAATGCTTATATTCGTGACTTGATGCTGTGCGAAACCACCTGTAGCAAAGCCATCACCCGTTGGGACGCCAGTGACGTGTTGGCTTGCCTAGCAGCGCTCTATAAACAAGGCAAAACAGCACGCAGCCAAGCGCGTGCCTTATCATCGCTCAAACAGTTTTTCTTATGGCAAATCAACGCCAATCAGCGTGATGACAACCCGTGTGAGCATATCAAGACCCCAAAACTTGGGCGCGCGCTGCCCAAAGATTTATCAGAAAGTGATGTCGACGCCCTACTCGCTAGCCCAGATACATCGACCCCTTTGGGCATGCGTGACCAAGCCATGTTTGAAGTGCTCTATGCGTGCGGGCTACGTGTCTCTGAGCTTATTCATTTATCGTTAAGTGAAGTCAATCTCAATGCTGGCTGGTTACAGGTTACCGGCAAAGGTGATAAGACTCGGCTGGTACCCCTTGGCGAAGTGGCGATTGATGTATTGACCGATTATTTGACCCTGGCGCGACCGCAACTGTGTATCATGAAGAACGGGCGAGAAAGTCGCTGCCAAGCGGTATTTTTGACCCAACAAGGCGGCTACATGACCCGCCAAAACTTTTGGTATGTCATTAAACGCTACGCCAAGCAAGCCGGCATCGACAGCGAAATTTCTCCGCATACCTTACGTCATGCCTTTGCCACCCATTTGCTTAATCACGGCGCTGACTTGCGCAGTGTACAGATGTTATTGGGTCACAGCGATTTATCAACCACCCAAATCTATACCCATGTGGCTACGGCAAGACTGCAACAGCTGCATGAGCAGCATCATCCGCGCGCTTAAGGCTATTTGTAAGGTAAAAAAATAGCCCACTGACGGGCGTTTTTTTACAGACAATTTTTTTGAAACCCATAAATCATAAAATCGGTTGTAAAGCGCATTGACCCTGCTTGCTGGCAACGGTCGATTAAAGCCTCACGTCTGGCTGGCTGCGCCCGAAACGCATAGGGCGTCATCGTCAATAAATCTTTTAACTGCGTAGCGGTAAGCGAAATGGTTGTTTCCACCCGCGTTTGCTTAACCAACGCAAAATACGGTGCTAATTCATCGATAAATTTGTCTGAGTCGTGCGCCACGATTTGTTCAAATAGCCCGTCACGCATCTCAATCAAGTGATTAACGGCGGGCTTGGCAATCACTACAAAGCCCTGGTCGCTGACCAACCGATGAAATTCATCCGCCAAAATCGGGCTAAAAATACTGGTCAATATACTCACAGCCTGACTGGCCAATGGTACTTGCGAAGCAGATGCCACTAAGCAATATTTTTGCGTGGTCGTGCTAATTGGTTTAAGTCGTTTGGCCGTGGCGAGTATGGCAGGTTTGCTGATATCAAGCGCGACTAATTTACTTGGGTTAAGCTGTAAAAATCGCTCAGTGTAATATCCTTCGCCACAGCCAATGTCTAGCCAATTTACTGATTGTTGGGAGGATAATAGCCCTTTGCAAAAGTCATACAGCCCATCTTGTAGCGACTGATAAAACCCCGCTTGCAGAAAACGACGCCGCGCCATAATCGACTCATCACTATCGCCAGGGTTTTTGCTATGCTTATTTTGCACCGGCAGTAGATTCACATACCCTTGTTTGGCGACATCAAAGCCATGTTGCCGCTGCTGCGCATTTTCACCGGTGCATTGCCAAACTTTTTCACCCACCTTTAGCGGACTTTGGCAAATCGGGCAGCGAAAATTTGCAGAAAATGTCGAAGGGAATGCCACCATATAAATATCTCAAAAAAAACCGTTAAAAACCCAAAGCGGATAACCCGCTGTAACTGCGCAACATCAGTCGTCTATCAGACTTTGCAAAATCATAATATCTTCATGCACTTGAGCCATTTTTGGTTGCAGTGCCTCAGGTATTTTTAATGCCAGTGCTGAATCTGCCATCGGATGCTGCTGTGATGTGCCGGTTGATGCAGGGATGGCAAATATAAAAATTATAGCATATTTAATTTTTTGCACATGGGCAAATAAATAAAGACAAAAAAAATGACATCCAAAGATGCCATTTGATGCAAAGCGCCGTTAGCGAACTTAGCAAAGTTAGCGAAGTTTCAACGTCATCAGCCCTAATATAACCAAGACAATGGTAATAATCCAAAAACGGGTAACCACTTGGGTTTCTTTCCAGCCGCCTTCTTCAAAATGGTGATGCAGCGGCGCCATGCGAAATATGCGTTTTTTACGAAGTTTGTAAGAGCCTACTTGTAGCATGACCGATACCGCTTCTGCCACAAATAGACCACCCATGATGAACAGCACAATCTCTTGACGCGTCATCACGGCAATGGTGCCAAGCATCGCGCCTAAGGCTAATGCACCAACATCACCCATAAACACTTGGGCGGGATGGGCATTAAACCATAAAAACCCTAAACCTGCGCCAACCATGGCGCCACATACGACTGTCACATCGCTATTATAAGCAATATAGGGCACGTGGAGATATTCAGCAAAGCGAAAATCCCCTGACACATAAGCAAACACCCCTAAGCCTGCGGCGACCAACACCACAGGAAAAATGGCGAGACCATCCAAACCATCGGTTAAGTTGACTGCATTTGAGGTGCCATTAATCACAAAATAAGTAAAGATAATAAACGCCAAACCTAATGGTACAGCGGAGAAAGGAATTGACACGTTTTTAAATAACGGAATCAGTAAATCTTGCATGGCGTGAGCTGTCGCCACATGCGGCTGCTGACTGGCAATCCAGTACAAGGACACACCAACAAATAAAGCGCCAACCGACAACCAAAAATATTTTTTGCGTGCAATCAAGCCTTTTGGGTCTTTATATTTGATTTTTAGCCAGTCATCTGCCCAGCCCACCGCGCCAAAAATCACCAAGACCACCATCAAAATCCATACGTAGGGATTGGTTAGATTCGCCCACAGTAGCGTGGTTACCAAAATACTGCCTAAAATTAAAATCCCGCCCATGGTGGGTGTGCCTGTTTTGGCAAGGTGACTCTGTGGACCATCGTTACGAATGGCTTGTCCATATTTGAGCGCACGCAGCCGTTCAATGACGCGTCCACCAAAAACCATACTGATACCCAGCGCAGTCAGCACCGCTAATAAAACGCGTAAGGTCAGCGATGACACAGCCGAAAATGGGGAATAAAACTGGCTTAGCCATTCAAATAACCACAATAGCACGAGTGGACTCCTTAGGGAATATCGGGTAAAACAGGGATGCAATGTCCCTATTATGATCATGATGAAATAAATGAAAACTCGCTATGAAAACTATCTATGAAAAACGTCTATAAAAACTGTCTCACTTGTCCTCATCAGCAAAAACCCATCATGAAAAGTTGACTATTTTAAGTAAAAATTCACAAAAAATCAGCCAATTTTTATTAAATGGCTGATAAAAGCTCTGTTTTTGGCTAGGATGGCTGACGGGTTAACTCGTCAATTATTTGCTCCATTCTCATATAGCGCGAGCCTTTAAACAAGATATGCCAGGCGTCATCACTACTCGCCAGCTTATCTTTGATCGCCGCAAGTAGAGTGGCTTTGTCCGGGTAAGCCTGTGCTTGCATGCCGGATGCTTGCGCTTGCGCGACAGTAACAGGCGTTAGCTCCCCCACCGTATACAGCGCAGTCACGCCCGAGGCGGCGATAGTCTCACCGAGCTTGCGATGCTCCTCTTGGGCAGCGTCACCCAACTCACCAATATCGCCCAACACCAACAGGGTTGGCGCACCTTGGCTAGCCAATACTTGCGTGGCAGCAACGACGGCACTGGGATTGGCATTATAAGTGTCATCAATTAAAGTATGTTTACCAAACTCAATGAAATTGAGTCGACCTTTGGCAGGTTTGGCAGCATCAAGTCCTTTGGCAATATCCTCAATCGACAGCCCCAAGGCTTGCGCACAGGCCGCGGCGGCTAAGGCATTGCTGATGTTGTGTTCACCTGCAAAGTTTAAAGTAACGTTTTGACTCTCGATTTCATCAATTTCAAAATTGAAATTTAGGCTAAAGGCACTGGTATTACCGACTTCCACATCATCGGCAAACACATCGCCCATCAGTAGCACCGTGTCTTCATCTGTTAAGCCAATTTCTTTGGCTTGTTGCATATCCACGCCAGCATCTGCCAAGGACACGTCACGCTCGCCAAAGGTGAGAATATTTTGGGTAAATTGTTGGGCATTATTGAGTAGCGTATCAAAATAATCATCACCAAATGGCACAATCGCTGTACCTGTGTCACTTAATCCTTGATAAATCTCAGATTTGGTCTTGGCGATATTATCACGCCCGCCAAACTCCCCCAAATGCGCCGTGCCGATATTGAGCACACAAGCGACATCGGGCTTGACAAGCTGGGTGGTATAAGCAATCTCTCCGACATGGTTGGCGCCAAGCTCCATGACAGCGTAACGATGGTCATCGGTCAGCTCTAGTAGCATCATCGGCACGCCCAAATCATTGTTGAGATTGCCGCGAGTGATAAGTGTCGGCGCAATACGGTTTAAAATACTGCCAAGCATTTCTTTGGCGGTGGTTTTACCGCTCGAGCCTGTAATCGCGACAACTTTTAGATTGGGATGTTGGTCACGGCGGTAAGCACCTAATTTGCCGAGTGCCAGTTTGGTGTCAGTCACTACAAGTTGCGGCAAGTCACTTTCGACTGCACGGCTGACAATCGCTAAGACCGCGCCTTTGTCTTTGGCAGTTTGTACATAATCATGTCCGTCAAAGTTGTCACCTTTAATGGCTAAAAAGATATCACCTTGTTCGATTTTGCGGGTGTCGGTGGTAATTCTTGTGGATGTCTGGGTAAAATCACCTTGCCAACTGGGATTTAGGTTTTTCGTTGCTTCGGTTAAGTTGGCAGATTGCCAAATATATGCAGTCATTGTCGTCTCTTTATTCGGGTCTCTTTATTGGGGTCTCTTTATAGTTTACTACTAGCGAATCTCGTCATCTTGCCCATCATTGCGCACCCATACTTTCTTGATTCCTGCAGGAGCGAGCAACAACACTTCGCAATTTTTGAGGCGCGTTGCCAGTTCAAACTCATGGAATTTTTTCATGTTATATAGACGCGGGCTATCGCCAAGTAGCAGTTGCCAGATAAGCATGCCAATCCACATGCCATGGGTAAATACTAGATAGGTGCCATCGGGCAAGGCATCAAAATACGCACGCACTTTTTGTACCCGCGCTACGAAATGCTCAAAACTGTCCGTCACCTCACTGGCTCGGTGCGCAGAATGCTGTTGCCAAAAATCATCGGCAATCACACGGATGTCATCAAATGACAAATCCTTGATGGTGTCAAAATCTAAAAAGTTAAATTCGTGCAATTCATCAATGACAGTGGCTGTGCGCTTAGTGCTTTGTAGATAAGGCTGAGCCGTTTGCTGGGTGCGAAGATACTGGGAGACAAAAATCTCGGTGACTGGCTCGCTGATATGGTCAGTAAGCCAATCCGCCAATGCTTGCGCTTGCGTCTTGCCAACGTCAGTAAGATTGATGGCATGATTGGGGCGCACTGCTTTCCCTGCATTGGACTCGCTTTGGGCATGACGGATTAGGTAGATTTTTTTCATGATGCTAGGCTAGGTTATTTGCCAAATTTGTCAATGGCATTTTTTACCACTACTTTATCATCAAAATCGTGGCGTACCCCTTTGATTTCTTGATAGGTCTCATGCCCTTTGCCTGCAATCACCACGATATCGCTAGGCTTGGCATGTTGCACCGCATATTCAATCGCCTTTTGACGGTCTGGCTCGATAATGGCTTGATAGTGCTGCTCACAAGTCATGCCCGCTTGCATATCGTTCAAAATCGTGTTGGGGTCTTCACTGCGTGGGTTATCGGCAGTCAAAATTACTTTGTCAGCTAAGCGCAGTCCTGCTTGCGCCATCAGTGGACGTTTACCCTTATCACGGTCGCCACCACAGCCAAATACCGCCCACAGCTCACCCGTACAATGCGATTTTAAACTGGTCAACACCTGCTCTAGCGCATCTGGCGTATGCGCATAATCCACGATAAAACAGCTATTGGTCGATGGCACCCGATCCATACGACCTGTGGCGCCGCGAAGCTTTGGCACTGCCGCTTGGATTTGCGCCACACTTAATCCCATCGCAGCACTTTGTGATAACGCTAAGGCGCCTGCGATACTCGCCAACAAATTAGCCACATTAAATCGCCCTAACAATGGACTGTTCACCCTTAATTCACCTTCTGGCGTGACAGCTTTTGAAAGAGCAATGGTCAAATCACCCCCTTGCAAACTTGGCAGGATGGTTTTGGCAAAAAAATCGGCTTTGTCATTGGTCAAGCTATACGTCCACACGGTTAAATGGGATGCGTTGGCTGCCTCAATCATCAATTCACTAAATTCATCATCTAAATTAATAATCGCGTGAGTGAGGGTGGGAAAATGTGCTTTATCAAACAGTCGCGCTTTCGCCTGCGCATAATCATCCATGTCAGTATGATAGTCGAGATGATCACGACTTAAATTGGTAAAAATCGCCACATTGATGGGTACGCCTTGCAGCCGCTGCTGGTGCAATCCGTGAGAGCTGGCTTCAATGGCTAAGGCTTGTACGCCTTGCTTGGCAAAATCATCAATCGCATGTTGCAGATTAAACACTTCTAGGGTGGTGTGGGTACTTGGGGTTAAATTTGGCAAAACCCCATTACCAGCCGTGCCCATGACCGCAGTTTTGATGCCCGATTGACTGATGAGTTGGGCGACCAGTTGACTTACCGTGGTCTTGCCATTGGTGCCTGTCACCGCGATGACCGCCGGTAACTTGGTGGGATGTTGCTGTTGCAAACTGGTTTGAATCAGAGAACCTAAAAAATCACGAATGGTGGGCAAATAAATAATCGGCAACATAAACTGCGACTGGATCGCGGATACATCAATTTCTGACAACACAAACGCCGCTTTGTCTGAGACTTGGGCAAGATAACCTGCAACTTTTTCCAAATCGAGGCTGTCGGTCGCGTTTTGACTTTTTAGCAATACAAATACATCGCCCTGACCCACTTGACGGCTATCGACCACAAACTGCCCAAATGGTTGATTCATGACAGGGTTTAACAGTTGTCGCACGCTTTCTGGTAGCGATAGCGCAGACATCATCGGTTGCAACGTAATCATAGCTTTTTCCATAGGGTTTTTATAAGTCATTGACACTTTCGATGCTGGCGGCAGTGGTTTCTTTACCCGATAGCGGCTTGTCAAACGGCACATTATACAAACGCAAGGCTTCTTTCATCACACTGCGGAACACGGGTGCTGCAACCAAACCACCAAATTTGTTAATACGCGGATCTTCAACCATAATGGCGACCACAAAACGCGGGTTGGAAGCAGGAGCAATACCGACAAACGCGGTGCGGTATTGGTCGTTGTAATAACCGCCTTTAGGATTGGTACGTCTTGCCGTACCTGTTTTACCCGCCACACGATAGCCATCGATAGCGGCTAAGGTTGCCGTACCGCCAGGCTCAGTGACTGACGTCATCATATCGACAATGGTAAGAGCATCGCTGGTTTTGATGACTTGCTTGGCAGCAGGTTTGGCAAAAGGAACGGAGACATTATTGGCACTACTGCTATTGAGCGCGTTATCGCGGGTACTTTTAAGGAGCGTCAACGGATGCATCACGCCACCTGCACCTAATACACTGTAAGCTTGCGCAAGCTGTGCCAGCGTGACTTGTAGACCGTAACCGTACGACACAGTTGCGCGCCGTGCGATTTCATTTTGCTCAGGCGTTGGCACTAGACCTGCAGATTCACCGGGTAATTTTAGGTTGGTTTTTGCGCCAAACCCAAAGGCTTTTTGCGTATCACTCATCGCGGTGGCAGGCAAAGAAAGGGCAATTTTTGCTGAGCCGATATTACTCGATTTTTGCAGTAGGGTACGCAGACTAATGGTACCTAAATTGCCATGGTCACGAATAGTATGCCCTTGCACCACCATGCTACCTGGACTGGTATTAACCAGCGAGTTGGCATTGTACTGTCCTGACTTTAAGCCCGTGGCAACGGTGATAGGTTTCATCACCGAACCTGGTTCAAATACATCCATCAAGGCATGGTTACGCTGGTTTTCATTGGATAAGCTATTTAAGTCATTGGCGTTAAACGACGGCCAGTTGGACATCGCCATCACTTCGCCCGAGTTTACATCGACAATCATACCCGCTGCCCAGCGTGCCTGCTGCACACGCCCGACTTTTTCAAGCTCTTGGTACAAAATATATTGTAGCCGTGAATCAACGGTTAATTGTAAATCCTTGCCAGCGACTTCAGGTTTGACTTGTTCGATTTCTTTAATGCTGTTGTTTTTGGCATCACGTATGACCATGACTTCGCCATCTTTTCCCGATAGCATGTCATTAAATACGCGTTCTACCCCAGCTTGTCCTTGGTAGTGCGTGCCATCTGCCATATTGGTACGCGCCATAAAGCCTAACAATTGGGCATTCGGCTGTGGCTGTGGATAGTAGCGCTGATAAAACGTGTCGGTACTGACCCCAGCAAAATTGGCATCAATGAGCGGCTGTGCTGCTTCAGGTTGCACATTTTTCATCAATGGAAAATAATGCGACCCTGCGCCCGTGGGCAATACGGCTTTGATTGCCTCTTTATCGGCAAGATTGATGTTGTCATTGATACGCACCGCATTTTTAAATTCGCTGACGCTAATGCCTGTCAATGCCGAAAGTTTGGCTAAATCCATGTTCTGCAAGCGTTTTGCAACGCGCTCAAGCTCACGACTGACTGATTTACTCGGTTTAGACTTTTGCAATTCTTGTTGGCGCGCTTTGAGCTCATAGTATTCAACCGCATAATCATGCGGACTAAAGTACGCCGAGGTCAACGGGGCTGAAATCGCAAGCGGCATGTTATTGCGATCGGTGATCATACCCCGGTAAGAAGGCTCTTTTTTGATGGTGGTAATGAGCGAATTACCTTTACCTTGATAGTAGGACTTATTAATGACTTGGATGTATGCCAATCGTCCAAAAATCGCCACAAACACCAACCCCATCGCTATCCAAATGGACTTAAAGCGAATGGCATCTTCTTCGATGCTGCCTTGGCGTGAGGCACCACTACGACGCTTTGACGCATTGATTTTAGGGGCAGTGACTTTGAGCACAGGCACTTTGGTGGGTCGCCCTGACATGGCATTGGCAACTTTGGTGGTTATCGATTTTTTATTGCGAGTATTCACGCGGTTGCCTCATCAATGCTGCGTTTCTGGATTGATAGCTGGAGTATTTGACTCGTTGCTGCTGGCGTCACTAGTAAATACCGTGACTTTGTTGTCGTGAATAATCATACGATCGGACAAGTTAGGGTAAAACATATTGAGTTCAGTCACCGCGCGGTTGGTCACTTGTGGGGTAGCGCTAAAAGTTTGCTGCTCAATCAGCATACGTTGGTGTTCCATTTGCAGCTGGCGAAATTGTTTTTTGAGTTTTTGCAGCTCGCCATATTGTTGGTGATAAGTTTGGATTTGCTCGACGACGCTCACCCCTGTCCACAAAATCGCAATCACTAATAGCATCATCGCAACCGTATATAGACTAACGCCGCGATACTCGGTATCAAGCATCTCGCTAATACTGGCACCCAAGCCTTCACTGCTTTTTTTCATCGTCGTGTTATTTTTTACCGTAACTTCTTTATTTTTGGCGGAGAAAAGACGCGTTTTTTTCGGCGAATTTTGATTATCGCGACCATTCGGCATGGGGTCACTTGTCATGGGAGGCAGGGGCTGAGATTTTGGCATTTTTATATCAAAGAGCTTTTTATATCAAAGAGCAGGGTATCAAGATAAAACAAGTCATTATAACGCAACCCATCTAAGTTTGGTTAATGCAATCGCTTTTTATTGTTTATTATAAATATCATGTTACAAAAACGGCCACTTTTACAGTCGGGTGGCGGAACGAAGCCAAGCACTTCTGGCGCGCGGGTTGGTTTTTATTTCCGTATCCAACGGCGCGACACGCTCAGGTTTAGACAGGAGTTTGGGGCGTTTGGGTGGCATCGGTAAATTGACATCTTCAGGATATTGACCTTTACTGTGTTTTTGCAAAAACTGCTTGATGATACGGTCTTCTAGCGAATGAAAACTAATCACCGCCAAGCGTCCCCCTACGTTAAGCGCCATGAGCGATTGATCCAAGAAGCTATCGATATCACCGAGTTCATTATTGATAAAAATACGCATGGCTTGAAAACTTTGGGTGGCAGGGTGCTTGCCTTTTTGCCAATTGGGATGCGCCTGTTTGATGGTTTCTGCCAGCGCTAGGGTAGAATCATAGTGCTCCATTTGTTTGATTGCCCTTGCAATACGGCGACTGTGTCGTTCTTCACCATAGTTATACAGTACATCGGCAAGCACGGTTTCATCGACGCGTTTTAACCATTGTGCAACCGATTCGCCACGGGTGGTATCCATGCGCATATCCACTGCCCCATCGCGCATAAAGCTAAAGCCGCGGCTACCGTCATCAAGCTGCGGTGAGGACACGCCCAAATCTGCCATAATCCCATCGACCTGTTCAATTCCTAATCGCTGCAGATTGTCTTGCAGCTTGGCAAAACTATCATGAATCACTATCACGCGCGCATCACTGGCTGCCAATGCTTGCGCCGTTTGTATGGCTTGGGGGTCTTTATCAAATACGAGCAGACGACTGTCTTTATCCAAATAAGTTAACAGCAATCGGCTGTGCCCACCGCGCCCAAATGTCGCATCGACAAAGGTGCCCGTTTTTTTGATGGTTCCTGTTTCTAGCGCCGCTACAGTTACATTGAGCACACTTGCTACCGTTTCCTTTAACAAAACGGTTTCATGGATAAATTCAGGTGCGCTAATGGTCATAACAGGCTCAATGGGACAGTAAGAAAAAAGAAATTCGCTAAACAATTGCTAGGGTGAAAACAAATAAAAATCATAATTTATCTAATCCGCTATTATCGCTGAAGCGAGCCTAGGGTCAAGTAAAATCATAACCTTGACTGGGTTTTTATGATAAAAATGCTCATCTTTGATAAAACCTAGCCATAAAAAAGACGGTCATAAAACCGTCGTTAATATTCGTTAATATTCGTTAATATTCGCCAGTATTAAAAGGGCGCTTAATCGTCATAGCCATTAGGGTTTTGGCTTTGCCAACGCCAAGTGTCGGTACACATACGCTCGATATCAAATCGCGCTTGCCAGCCCAACAGATGCTTGGCTTTATCACTACTGGCATAACAACTGGCAATGTCGCCAGGTCGTCTTGGCGCTATGCTATAAGGCACGGGCTGACCGGTGGTTTTGATAAAGGCATTGACCAATTCTAATACAGATGTTCCTTTACCTGTACCCAAGTTAATCGGCTCAAATCCGAGCTGTGTTTGGTGTTCCAAATACTGTAAAGCGGCGACATGCCCTTTTGCCAAATCAACCACATGGATGTAATCTCGCACGCCTGTCCCATCCACGGTATCATAATCATTGCCAAACACGCTTAATTGCGGCAGCTTACCCACTGCCACTTGGCTGACATACGGCATCAAATTGTTTGGAATGCCATTTGGATTTTCCCCTATGGTTCCGGTATGGTGGGCACCAATGGGATTAAAATAGCGCAGTGAAATTAATTGCCAGTGGTTATCTGATTTTGCCAAGTCTTCAAGCATATGTTCAATCATTAGCTTGCTTTGCCCATACGGATTGGTCGCAGAACGGGGTGAGGATTCGACAATCGGCAAGGCTTCTGGGTCACCATACACGGTTGCTGATGACGAGAAAATCAAGTTTTTGACATTGGCTTTGGTCATCGCATCGAGTAGATTGAGCGTGCCTGCGACATTGTTTTGATAATACCAAAGTGGCTTGGCAACCGATTCACCGACCGCCTTTAGTCCTGCAAAATGAATCACCGCAGTGAAGTCATGCGCGGCAAAGGTTTTGGCAAGCAGCTGTGTGTCCAAAATATCGCCTTCGATAAATTCAATGGACTGCCCTACAATTTGCTGGACGCGCGCCAGCGAGGCTGGACTGCTATTGGATAAATTATCATACACCACAGGGGTGAATCCTGCGGCAATTAGCTCAATTAATGTATGTGAGCCGATATATCCTGCGCCGCCAGTCACTAAGATTTTTTTGCTTTGATTTATCATTGTTTTGCCTATTTTTTACAGCCTATACCCGTATAAAAACCAACGAGCTGCTGAATTTGTGGTTCGGTTAACGTATTTTTTGCATCAAAAATGGGTAATGCAATGTTATTTAAACGATTGATATCTGGCTTGATTGGTAGCGACCAGTTGACAATAAACAACGCTTGCACTTGCGTAAGCGGCGCATAGGCATCGTCAGTCAATGAAAACAGCGGATGATTACCGTATAACTCTAACAATTCTTCTTTGGTATTGTTGGCATACACAATCGTCTTGATATTGTATGACCATAATAATTTAATGAGTGGGTGAAACGCTGAATGGGTGGTGCGTCCTGTACCATTACGATAGCCTGAACCCCAAATCATCACCGTTTTATTTTCGATAAAGCCATCAAAATATTGCCAAAATTCACGGAAAATCAGTTCTTTTTGGTCTTCATTAATGGATTTTACCGCCTCTAACAACGACGTCTCCACTTGGTTATGCTTAAAACCATCAATCAAAAAATCCAATTCCAGCGGTAATGACTTGCCACCAAACCCCCAACCCGCTTTGAGGTAATCTTTACCAATGCGTTTATCAAGCCCAAGGATTTGCTCAACTTGTTTGATATTGACCTGTTCACTGGCGGCGAGACGTGCCATTTCATTCATGAAAGACAAGCGTGTTGCCAACATTCCCATGATACTACTGCGCGCAAATTCCGCCGTTTTGATATCGGTAATAAAGTGCTTGTCGCTTTTTTCAATAAAAAACAGCAAAATGTTGTTGTGCGCGCTACTGCCTTGCGTTTTTTCGCCAATCAGTGCCAAATCGGCTTGGAAAAAAGAACTAAAATTCGCCCCATCTTTCATAAAAATAAAGGGAAGATAATACACCCAAGTAGTCGTCAATTTGCGCGCGAATTGTTCAATCTCACCCATGGCTTTGACACCGCTGATGATAATCTGGGTGGTGGGGTTAAAATGAAATGAGCCAAATTGGTCAAGCGCGTGCGCTGACACACCATCGACAAACAACCAAATATCATCTGCGCTGACATAGGCTGAAAAGTCATGGGTTGGCAGAGGTTGGGTAATGATGTTGCCTTGAGATTGGTACAATTGCCACAGCAGCACCATCTGCCGATCAAACTGGTAATCATTCATAACCTGCTGAAGGCTATCGTCATCGGTCAATAGCCTGACTTGGTATTCAAGGGTGGCAAGCAAAATACAAGCATTGATTGATTCATTGGTACTGCCAATTACATATACAGTTTTTGTCATTGTTTTCTTCTTTTATCCCTATCCATCATCAGCTTGCAAAGGTTGTTTTAATGGTATTTAGCAACTGATTGGTTGAGCTATCAAATGGCTGCGCTTGTTGCGGCGATAATTCTTGCGTTGATACCAAGGCATCAAAGACTGCATTAGCCATCACTTTACCCACTTCGACCCCCCACTGGTCAAATGGGTTAATCTGCCAAATGACTGACATAACGAACACCTTGTGTTCATACAGCGCAATCAATGACCCTAATGTTCTTGGGGTCAGCTGTTTGAGTAGGATGGTCGTTGACGGCTGATTGCCGCGATAATGCTTGAATTTATCCATACCATTATTGCTGTCTTTGATGGCGGCATTGCCAAACGCGAGCACTTGGCTTTGCGCTAGGCAGTTGGCAAGCGAAAGTCCGTGCTGCTCAAGCAAATTTTTATTGATTGTTTGGGCATCTGCGTAGCGTTTGATGGGCGCAATAAAATCACAACTGACTGCCTGTGTGCCTTGATGTAACAACTGATAAAACGCATGCTGAGCATTGGAGCCAATATCGCCCCACAAAATCGGACAAGTACTGTAAGTCACTGCCTCACCTTGGCGATTGACGGATTTACCGTTACTCTCCATCTCAAGCTGGGTTAAGTAATTGGGAAAAAAAGATAACCGACCATCATAAGGTAACACCGTATGAGCGTTAATGTGTAAAAAAGTACTGTTCCAAACACCGAGTAGCCCTAACAACACAGGCATGTTTTGAGCAAAATCGGCGGTGGCAAAATGCCGATCCATCTCATAAGCACCTGCTAGCAGCTCATAGAAATTGGGCATGCCAATTTTTATGGCAATCGCCAGTCCAATCACTGACCACATGGAGAATCGACCCCCAACCCAATCCCAGAGCATTAGTTGGTTATCGACATGAATACCCCATTCTGACATCTTATCTGCTTTGGTAGAAATCCCAATAAAATGACGACGCAAAATAGTGGCTTTGTTATCATGACTGGCTAACAACCATGACATCGCCGTCTTGGCATTGGACAGCGTATCAATGGTGGAAAATGATTTCGACGAAATAATAAACAGCGTGGTTTGCGGATTTAATACCTTAAGCAAACTATCTAGCTGGGTGCCATCCATATTTGAGACGAAATGCACACTGATAGGGGTATCTGTCCATTCTTTTAGTGCCGTTGTTGCCATCACTGGCCCTAGATCTGAGCCGCCGACCCCGATATTCACGACATCGGTCATTGCCTGACCAGAATAACCACGCCAGACCCCATTACGAATCCGCTCCACCAACTTTTCCGCTTTTTGTAAGCTGGTATGCACTTGCTCAATGACATTGACACCTTCGACCCAAACCTGCTCGCCTTGCGGCTGTCTTAACGCGGTATGCAATGCGGGACGATGCTCAGTATCATTCACGATTTCGCCTGTCATCAGGCGATGGATTTCTTGCGCTAACTCACGCTCATTTGCGAGGGTGATTAAATTACTGAGCACAGCCTCATCAATTTTTTGTTTACTAAAATCCATGATCATGTCGCACGCAGCAACGCGGTACTGTAAGCCGCGATTGGATTGTTGGCTAAACAGTTGATTAAGCGTGGCCATACTATCTGCTTGAGTAGACAGTGTTTGCCATGTACGATTCGCACTTGTATCGGTTGACATTCGTCTATGACCCTATATTAATTTGCTATATGTTGAAACGCTTCAATACCCAATTGGGTGGCAAAATAACCCACGGCTTGTAAATAGCTATTCATATCACCTGCATCAAAGCTGTTACCCACCATGCTAACCACATCTACCCCTTGCGTGCTAATAAGCGCATCAATGGCATCGGTCAGCTGAATTTCCCCCCCCACACTTGGCTGCGTGTTCGCTAGATAATCAAAAATAGCATTATTAAACACATAGCGCCCAACGACAGCCAAGTTAGAAGGCGCGTCCTCAGCTTTGGGTTTTTCCACAAACCCCATCACAGCAAACGACTGGTTTTGTTCAGACTTTGCTACCATTTGTGTGCTGGCTAGCTTAGCAATGCCATATTTAGAAATATCACTTTCTTTCACTGGATCAACCAATATCTGTGAATGCTGCTGCTTGGCAAACTGCTGTAGCATGTAGGCTAAATTCTGCTGAGTATAGTCAGTGTTATAGGGGTTCAAAATCACATCGGGTAATAGTACAGCAAATGGCTCATCACCTACAATGGCACGGGCTTGCAAGACCGCATGCCCTAATCCTAACGGTTTGCCTTGGCGCACACTGGTAACCGTGACCCCTGCAGGTAGCCAGTTTAAACTATCTGCTAGCGCTGCTTTACCTTTACCCCGTAACTGGGTATCTAGCTCGCTATTGATGTCAAAATAGTTTTCAATGGCAGTTTTTTGCGCATGATTGACCAAAACAATATTGGTTAAACCTGCGGCAATCGCTTCTTCAACGACATATTGAATGGCAGGCTTATTGCCAAGCGGTAGTAACTCTTTTGGCACTGCTTTTGATAGTGGTAACATACGCGTGCCAAACCCTGCCACAGGGATAACAGCGTGAGTGATTTTTTTCGACATAGTGACTCTTAATAAGATAAGTTGTTCAAATAGTTTACATCAAGCTTAACATATTTTTATGGCAAATATTTTATCTGCCCGAATATTTTAAACGCATTATTAAAATTGATTGAGGGTATTTTGCTAACACCAGCGTTTGCTAACACCAGCGGATAATAAAAAAGCAGATAACCCAATGATTATCTGCTCTTGATTAGTCAAAATAGCGGATGACTACCAACCAGTGACTTCTTTTACTTTTTCACCGATTTTTGAAGGGTCACGGGTATAAGCAATACCAGCCTCTTCAAAGGCTTTGAATTTTTCTTCCGCTGTACCTTTACCACCTGAGATAATCGCACCGGCATGTCCCATACGTTTACCTTTTGGTGCTGTGACACCTGCGATATAACCAATAACGGGTTTAGTCACGTGGTCTTTGACGTATGCAGCTGCTTCTTCTTCAGCCGTACCACCGATTTCACCGATCAATACAATCGCTTCGGTTTGTGGGTCGTCTTGAAGCAATTTCAATGCGTCGATTTGGTTCATACCTGGGATTGGGTCACCACCGATACCGATACAGGTTGATTGACCAAAGCCAAGTTTAGTGGTTTGAGCCACCGCTTCATACGTCAATGTACCAGAACGTGAGATGATACCGACTTTACCTTCTTGGTGAATGTGACCTGGCATGATACCGATTTTGCATTTACCTGGGCTGATGACGCCTGGACAGTTTGGACCTACCATACGGATGATTTCTTCGCCCTTGGCTTGTAGGTCAGCGTTGACGTTTTCTAGGTAACGTTTGGCTTTTAGCATATCTAGGGTAGGTACGCCTTCGGTGATGACCACAATCAATTTTACGCCAGAGTTAATCGCTTCAACGATTGAGTCCAATACAAATGGTGCGGGTACAAAGATAACAGAAGCATTAGCACCTGTTGCTGTTACTGCCTCATCCATGGTATCGAATACTGGACGATCAAGGTGGGTTGTACCGCCTTTACCTGGGGTAACACCGCCAACGATGTTGGTACCATAAGCAATTGATTGCTCTGAGTGTAGAGTACCGTTTTTACCTGTGAAACCTTGCACTAATACTTTAGTGTCTTTTCCAACTAATACGCTCATTGTTTTTCCTTTTACTTTTTATGTTTGATTTAAACGATTAACCAGTAGGGCACATAGCCCTACTCGCTCATACCTATACTTTCTTCATTAGGCATTATTAACCGCATCAACAATTTTTTGACCGGCTTCAGAAAGACCTTCAGCAGGAATTAATTTAAGACCTGAATCACGTAAGATTTGCGCACCTTTTTCAGCGTTGTTACCTTCAAGACGCACAACCACAGGTACGGTGACGTTGACTTCTTTTACCGCTTCGATAATCGCTTCAGCAATCATGTCACAACGTACGATACCACCGAAAATATTGATGAGTACGCCTTGGACTGATTTGTCTTCAAGAATCAATTTGAACGCTTCAACCACACGTTCTTTGGTCGCACCACCGCCTACGTCTAGGAAGTTAGCGGGTTGACCGCCATATAGTTTGATGATGTCCATGGTTGCCATTGCAAGACCAGCGCCATTCACCATACAACCGATGTTACCTTCAAGCGCAACATAGTTTAGGTCAAATTCTGAGGCTTTTAATTCACGCTCATTTTCTTGTGATTTATCGCGTTGTTCAGCGACTTTTGGTAGGCGATAAAGGGCATTTGAGTCGATGCCGATTTTGGCGTCAACACAGGCTAATTCGCCAGATTTACGAACGGCTAATGGATTGATTTCAAACAACGCAAAGTCATTTTCGGTAAAGGCTTTATAAGCCCCTGTCATCAATTTGGCAAATTCGTTGATTTGTTTGTCTTTTAGACCCAGTTTGAAAGCGACTTCACGAGCTTGGCTAGGTTGTAAGCCTACCAGTGGGTCAACTTCTACTTTCAAGATTTTTTCTGGGGTTTCTTCGGCAACTTTTTCAATTTCAACACCGCCTTCAGTTGACGCCATAAATACCACACGGCGGGCTGAACGGTCTACGACTGCACCTAAGTACAATTCAGTTGCGATTGGGTACATGTCTTCGGCGATAAGTACGCTGTTAACAGGTTGACCGTTAGCATCAGTTTGGTAAGTTACCAAGTTTTTACCAATTAATTCTTCCGCAATTTGTTTGGCTTCTTCACGCGTTTTAGCGATTTTTACGCCGCCCGCTTTACCACGACCACCGGCATGTACTTGGGCTTTAACAACCACGGCACCGGCGTTGCCTGCCATTTTGTCAAACGCTGCGGCGGCTTCGTCGCCATTTTTAGCGATGATACCTTCTTGTACGGGCAATCCATAGCTTTTTAATAATTCTTTGGCTTGATACTCATGTAAATTCATGAATTTATCCTCTCGGTTTTGGTTTACATTGTTTTAAAATTATTTTTGAATATTTTGGTCAACAGTGAGCTAACCTATTTGATAATGAGGTTAGCTCACTTGCCTTATTCAAACTATTGATACCTAAGCTAATTAGCCCATTTGCTTGTGAACTAAGTTACTTGTGAGCCAAGTTGCCTGTGAACTAGGTTACTTGCGCTTACGTTGAATCGCATGAATCGCACGACCATCCGCTGATAGCACCGCTTCGTGTACTGCTTCAGAAATGGTTGGGTGAGCAAACGTCATCAACTGCAAATCTTCAATACTTGATACGAATTCCATCGCAATCATGCCTTGATGAACGATATCGCCTGCACCCGCTGACACAACATGCATACCCAGTAAACGGTCAGTTTTGGCATCGGCAACCACTTTGATGAAGCCTTGGCCTTCACCAGCGGCTAATGCACGACCATTGGCAGCTAGGCTAAATTGACCTGTTTTGACTTCATGACCTTTCTCTTTGGCTTGTTCTTCTGTTAAGCCTACCCATGCAATTTCTGGATGGGTGTAAATCACGCTAATAATGGTGTCATAATTGACTTGAACTTTTTCACCATGAATGCGTTCAACTGCCATCATGCCTTCTTCCATCGCTTTGTGCGCTAGCATTGGACCACGCACTAAGTCACCGATTGCATAGACGCCATCAAGGTTGGTTTGACAGAAGTCATTCACCGCTACCAAACCACGTTCAGTAAGTTCTACCCCTGAATTTTCGCCAAGTAGGTTTTCTTTATAAGCACGGCGACCCACACAAACGATGAGTTTATCGAAGGTTTCTTGTCCTGCTTGACCTTTAGCGTCAAACGATACAAGTACCTTACCATTTTCTACTTGAGCCTGAGTAACTTTGGTATCAATACGGATATCCATGCCTTGGGCTTTTAGTAGTTTTGCCGCTTCTTTGCTCACGGCTTTGTCTGCCGCTGCTAAAAATTCTGGCATGGCTTCAAATACCACCACTTCACTACCCAAACGACGCCATACCGAACCCAGTTCAAGACCAATCACACCACCGCCAATGACGCCTAGACGCGCAGGCACTTCGGTAAAGTCTAACGCACCGGTTGAATCAACGATATATTCGTTATCAATCGGGGCAACAGGGATATCAATAGGCACAGAACCAGAGGCTAAAATCACATTTTTAGCGGTAAGAGTGGTAGGCGCAGAACCATCTAATGGGGTAAATTCAACTTGTTTATCCGCACCTTTACCATCAAGTAATTTACCTGTACCTTGTAGCCAGTCAGCACCGTTACCTTTTAACAATGCAGCCACACCACCGGTTAATTGTTTAACGATAGCGTCTTTACGACTTAACATTTTGCTGACGTCAATCGCCACCTCACCTGTGGTGATACCGTGGTCGGCTAAGTCATGCTTGGTTGCTTCGTAGCGATGTGAGCTGTCTAACAATGCTTTCGAAGGAATACAACCAACGTTCAAACAGGTACCACCTAACGCTGGCTCACCTTTATTAATACGTTTTTCGATACAAGCCACGCTCATACCCAATTGGCCTGCACGGATAGCTGCTTCGTAGCCACCAGGGCCACCACCGATAATTACCAAATCATAGCTTTCTTTCATAATCTTCACCAAAATTTTGAGTTGTTATTGTTAAAGTTGTTAAACAAAAAAGCCTGTATCAACCTTTGCCAATACAGGCTTTTTTCATTATAAATCGAGAAGTAGCATCGCTGGGTTTTCAACCAATTCTTTGATAGTGACCAAGAATTGTACGGCTTCTTTACCGTCAATCAAACGGTGGTCATACGACAATGCCAAGTACATCATAGGTAGAATTACTACTTCGCCATTAACCGCCATTGGGCGTTCTTTTGTAGCATGCATACCCAAAATCGCTGTTTGTGGTGGATTGATGATTGGGGTTGACATCAATGAACCAAATACCCCACCATTGGTAATGGTGAAAGTACCACCTGTCATGTCTTCAATGCCTAATTTACCTTCACGCGCTTTTGACGCATAGTTACCAATGGCACGTTCGATATCTGCCATACCCATTTGGTCAGTGTCACGTAATACCGGCACCACAAGACCACGGTCGCTCGATACCGCAACACCTACATCATAATAACCATGATAAACGATATCGCTGCCATCAATAGAGGCATTTACCGCTGGGAAACGTTTTAACGCTTCAGTAGCGGCTTTTACAAACAATGACATGAAGCCTAGTTTTACACCGTGACGTTTTTCAAAACGCTCTTTGAACTCACTACGTAAGTCCATGATAGGTTTCATGTTCACTTCATTAAACGTCGTCAACATCGCAGTTTCTTGGGTAGCGGCTAACAGACGCTCAGCAACACGGGCGCGTAAACGCGTCATTGGCACACGTTTGTCTGCCCGTTGACCGACTGCATTGGCAACCACTTGACCGTTGTCTGCTTTAATTGCATTGTTGGCTTTTAAGGTTGGGTTTGCCATGTCTTCTTTGGTTACACGGCCGCCACGACCTGAACCTTCAACGTCTGCAGGATTGACGCCTGTGGTATTCGCGGCTTTACGAACCGCTGGGCTTTGGTCTTTATAATCTGCTTCAGAAGTCGCTTGAGCGGTAGGCGCTTGTTGTGCTGCAGCTGCAGGCGCGGCTTCAGCTTGGGCAGCCGGTGCTTGGGTTTCAGCAGGTTGGGTTGCTGGTGCAGCCGCGGTTGCGCCTTCAGTCAGCTCACCGATGACTTCAGCAGAAAGCACTGTATCATCAACTTGTTTAAGAATTTTGCTAAGCACGCCATCAGCTTGTGCCACCACTTCCATCACAACTTTATCGGTTTCGATTTCACACAATACAGCATCACGGCTTACTTGGTCGCCTTCATTAAAATTCCAAGCAACAATTGTACCGTCAGCAACGGATTCTGGGAATACGGGGACTTTAATCTCACTCATGGAAAACTCCTAGTTAATTTCACATTCTTTCATTTTTAATGGGTTAAATTCATTGTTGTCTTAGCACTCGGCGCAATTGCCTATACCAAAAACCAAGAAGGATTAGTACACATCTATTGGGTACTAATCCTTTAAAACGCTTAGTCAGTCGCTTGTTTTTCTGCGATTTCCGCTTTAGCTTCTAGCTTATCTTCGGTCGAATCTTCATTCTTTGGTAGACCTAATGCTTCGTTGATAACTTTTTGTTGTTGGGCAACGTGCATTTGCATCGAACCGGCGGCAGGTGCTGCTGATGAAGGACGAGCTACTGGCTCAAGCAAGTAGGCTTTGGTCGGACGAGTCGCTGGTTTTGGCGGTGCAATCAAACGGAATAAGTGCGGTGCTAGATAGTACCAAGCGCCTTGGTTACGTGGCTCTTCTTGTGTCCAGACAATGCCTTCAAGGTTTGGATATTTTGCCACTTCTTCCAAAATACGTGCTTCAGGTAATGGATAAAGCTGCTCGATACGCACAATCGCCACATGGTTGAGACCCAATTCACGACGTTTTTCAAGCAAGTCATAATATACTTTACCGCCACACAACACTAAACGCGTCACTTGGTTATTATCAAGTTGGTCAATCTCTGGAAGCACGGTTTGGAACTGACCTTGCGCAAGCTCTTCAAGCGTTGACACTGCCAATTTATGACGTAGCAGTGATTTTGGTGACATCACAATCAGCGGTTTACGCGCTGGGCGAACCACTTGACGACGCAGGGCATGGAAAATCTGTGCAGGTGTAGTTGGGGTTACCACTTGCATATTATCTTCAGCACATAGCTGCAAGTAACGCTCTAGGCGCGCTGATGAATGCTCAGGACCTTGACCTTCATAGCCGTGTGGTAACAGCATGGTCAAACCACAAAGACGTTGCCATTTGGTTTCACCTGAAGAAATAAATTGGTCAATAACCACTTGTGCGCCATTGGCAAAGTCACCAAACTGCGCTTCCCAAATCACTAGGGCATTAGGTACCGTCGTTGCGTAACCGTACTCAAACGCCAATACCGCTTCTTCTGACAACAATGAGTTAAAGGTATCAAAGCGTGCTTGGTTAGGACTCATGTTGGCAAGCGGTACATACATACTGCCGTCTTTCATGTTGAACAGTTCTGAATGGCGATGCGAGAAAGTACCACGTCCCACATCTTCACCCGTGATACGCACAGGATAGCCTTCTTCGACCAGTGACGCATAAGCCAAGGTTTCTGCTGCACCCCAGTTCAAGGGTTCTTGACCGGTTTGCATGGCTTTGCGCTGTTCAACCACTTTTTGCACTTGGCGTTGTAGCTCATAGCCTGCTGGCATTTGCGCCATTTTCTCACCATAAGCTTTTAATTTATTGATATCAACGCCCGTATCCCAATTGTCTTCAAGCTTATGACCAATATAAGGTGTCCAATCTACATACAGCGTTTTATTTGGCTCACGCACCAGGGCGCTAGCAACATATTCGCCTTTATCGAGTGACTCACGGTAGTCATCTTCAAATGCCACAGCTTCTGCTTTGCTAATAACGCCTTCAGCAACCAATTTATTGGCAAATAGCTCACGAGTACTTGGCAGTTTTTTGATGACCGAATACATAAGTGGCTGAGTGGCTGAAGGTTCATCGGCTTCATTGTGACCGTTACGACGGTAACAGTACATATCAATCACGATATCTTTATGGAAAGTTTGGCGATAGTCGTGGGCAAGCTGCGCCATAAATACCACGGCTTCTGGATCGTCACCGTTTACATGAAAAATCGGTGCGTGTACCATTTTGGCAATGTCGGTACAGTATTCAGTTGAACGCGCATCTTCTAAGCGGCTGGTGGTAAAACCTACTTGGTTATTGATAATAATATGCAGCGTACCACCTGTTGAATACGCACGGGTTTGTGACATTTGGAAAGTTTCTTGGTTGACACCTTGACCGGCGAACGCGGCGTCACCGTGTACCACGATTGGCAAAACGGCATCACCGGTTTTATCTTGACGGCGGACTTGACGGGCACGCACTGATCCAATCAATACAGGCGATACAATCTCAAGATGCGAGGGGTTAAATGCCAATGCCAAGTGCGCTTCACCGCCCGGTGTCATCACGTTAGATGAATAACCGTTGTGATATTTTACGTCACCTGAACCCACGGTCGGTTGTTTTTTACCATCAAACTCATCAAACAAATCTTTAGGGTTTTTACCTAAGATATTAACCAATAAATTTAAACGCCCACGGTGTGCCATACCGATAACCATTTCTTTGGTTCCGTTTTCACCCGCACGCTGAATCATCTCATTGATCATCGGGATAAAGCTCTCGCCACCCTCAAGACCAAAACGTTTCACACCAGTGTATTTACGCGCTAAGTATTTTTCTAACCCTTCGGCTGCGGTCAAACGCTCAAGGATAGATTTACGTTTTTCATTGTCAAATTTGACATAACCAAGATTTTGTTCTAGGTATTTTTCAATCCAGCGTTTTTCTTTGGCGGTGGTCACATGGAAATATTCTGCACCGATGCTGCTACAATAAACTCGCTCTAGCACTTGAATAATTTCACGCAGTGTGGCTTTATCTTTACCGATATTTAGGTCACTGACAGGGTAGACGGTGTCTAAATCCGCTTCAGATAGACCATAATAGGCTAAAGTCAATTCTTCAACTTCTGGACGTGGCATGAGTCCTAAAGGATCTAAATTAGCAATACGATGACCACGACGGCGATAACTGGTAATCAGTTTTTGCACGCCCATTTGGTTGTCCGCAAATTCGCGAATTTCAGAAGGACTGACGGCGCCTGCAGCTGATTGAGCGGTAACTTTGTGGGCAGTGGTGTTGCGAGCTAATAGCAAAAATTGGTCTTGGATAGTATGGTGAAGGGCGTTTTTATCATCATCTTTGGCAAACTGCGCAAAGTAAGGAATATATTTTTCATCAACGCTTTGTGGATCTTGAAGATACTGTTCATAGAGTGATTCAAGATAGACTGCGTTATCTGCTGACAGTTCAGTAAACTGAGCAGATGAGACAGAAGTTTGGTTTTGATTAGCCATGATTCTTTCTACTGTAGTATTTAAAGGTGGAAATAAAAATTTTAGGGAATAGCCTAGCATTTTTATAATTAACAAAAAATTTTGTTAAGGTAATAGTTACCATTCATTTACTAAATATAGCGACTCACGCCGCTTGGCGTGTATATAAATGGCTATCAAATGGCAGTAAAAGAAGAGTAATGTGAAAGTTAGTTTTCTCCTTCCTTAGAAAATCTAAATGAATATTCCCTATAGATACCTATCGTATATTATACAAAATTCATGATAATTTATCTCATTCATTAGGCTGAAAAGGTATAAAAAATATTATGATATTGGGATATGATTTATTACTTTAATTAATAGATAGCCAGTTACTATGAATTTATCACATCCCAATAAAAAAAGCCCTGTCGATACAGAGCTTTTTTGTCACCAAATTTTGGTACTAACCTGCTTGATCTAAAAGCATGTTACGTAAGTGACCAATCGCTTTGGTAGGATTCAAGCCTTTTGGACAAACTGACACACAGTTCATGATGCCACGGCAACGGAACAAGCTAAATGGGTCGTCTAAACGCGCTAAACGCTCCTGTGTACTAGTATCACGGCTATCTGCTACAAAGCGGTAACCATTCAACAACGCAGATGGACCTAAGAACTTGTCTGGGTTCCACCAGAATGACGGACAGCTGGTTGAACAACACGCACATAGAATACATTCATATAGACCGTTTAACTTTTCGCGGTCTTCAGGTGACTGTAGACGTTCAGTCGGTGGCGCTGGCTGGTCATTAATCAAGTACGGATGAACTTTTTCATATTGCTCATAGAATTGGTTCATATCTACCACTAAGTCGCGTACGACAGGTAAACCAGGTAGCGGGCGTAAAGTAATTTTTTGTGGCAGCGTGTTCATGTTGATAAGACATGATAGACCGTTTTTACCATTGATGTTCATACCGTCAGAGCCACAAATACCTTCACGGCACGAACGGCGGAAACTGATGGTTTCGTCCATTTTTTTCAAACGGACAAGTACGTCTAATAACATACGGTCAGAGTCTAAAAGCTCAATTTGGTATGTCTGCATACGGGGTGCTGCGTCTTTATCTGGATCGTAGCGGAAAATCTCGATGGTGCGAGTACCTCTGCTCATAATGCTAAACTCCACACGTTTATGGTATTGGTTTATAGGGTCTTTACAATAGTTTGCAAAGACCAAAAAAATATTAATTAGAATGTACGCACTTTTGGCTCAACATAGTCTACAGTCAGTGGGCTCTTACGAACAGGTTTGTAGATAACACGGTTGCCTTCAGAGAACCAAAGGGTATGTTTCATCCATTCTTGATCATTACGACCAAGCGGGGCATACGCATCATCTGCCGCACGTTCGTAGTCAACGACGGTGTGCGCGCCACGACATTCTTGACGCAGGGAAGCTGAAATCATTGTCGCTTTGGCAACTTCATAGAGGTTAGCCACTTCAAGCGCTTCAATACGTGCGGTATTAAACACTTGCGATTTATCAGCTAGGTGAAGACTATTGACCTTACTTTCAAGTGCCAAGATTTTTTGTACGCCTTCATTCATTGATGCTTGGGTACGGAATACACCTGCATGTTGCTGCATGATACGACGGATTTCGTCAGCCACATCTTGCGCATTTAGCCCTTGAGTAGATTGCTGTAACACATTCAAACGCGCCAAGGTTTTGTCAAGAACACGCGGTGATAAGGGCTCATAGTCATGACGGTCAGCGGCGTGGAACTCATCAATGATATGCTGACCCGCTGCACGACCAAAGACTACCAAATCAAGTAGTGAGTTTGTACCTAGACGGTTGGCGCCGTGAACGGATACACATGAACATTCGCCGATTGCATATAAGCCTTTCACGATTTTTTGCTGGGCGTATAAACCTTCCGCATCCGTACCTGCCTCAAGATCTGGCATGACAACCTGACCATGAATATTGGTTGGGATACCGCCCATTTGGTAATGGATAGTCGGTACAACTGGAATTGGCTCTTTGGTAATATCAACGTTCGCGAAGTTTTTACCAATTTCATAAACCGATGGTAAACGCTTCATGATGGTATCCACACCTAAGTGCGTCATATCAAGTACCACATAATCACCCTGTGGACCACAACCACGACCTTCTTTGATCTCTTGGTCCATTGAGCGTGATACAAAGTCACGCGGTGCCAAGTCTTTTAGGGTTGGCGCATAACGCTCCATAAAGGCTTCGCCATCTTTATTGCGAAGTAACGCACCTTCACCACGACAACCTTCGGTCAATAATACGCCCGCACCCGCGACGCCTGTTGGGTGAAATTGCCAAAATTCCATATCTTGTAGTGGAATACCCGCACGCACTGCCATACCTAGACCGTCACCGGTGTTAATAAAGGCATTAGTAGACGCAGCGAAAATACGACCTGCACCCCCCGTTGCTAGCACAGTTGTTTTCGCTTGGAATACGGCAACACGACCTGTTTCTTGCTCCAGCGCGATAACGCCGTTAATGTCGCCTTTGCTATCTTTGACCAAATCTAGCGCAATCCACTCGATAAAAAACTCTGTACCTTGCTCAAGATTTTTTTGATATAGCGTATGCAATAATGCATGACCTGTACGGTCAGCTGCCGCACACGCACGTTGTACCGCTTTTTCACCATAGTTGGCAGTATGACCGCCAAATGGACGCTGATAAATCGTACCATCTGCGTTACGGTCAAATGGCATGCCCATATGCTCAAGTTCATATACCACTTTTGGTGCTTCACGGCACATATATTCGATGGCGTCTTGGTCACCTAACCAGTCAGAACCTTTGATGGTGTCATAAAAGTGAAAGTGCCAGTTATCATCACTCATGTTACCCAAACTTGCGCCAATACCACCTTGCGCAGCGACCGTGTGAGAACGCGTTGGGAACACTTTGGTTAATACCGCAACATTCATACCGCCTCGCGCCAATTGTAGCGACGCACGCATACCAGAGCCACCGCCGCCAACGATAACCGCATCGAAGGTTAAGGTTTGAATATTGCTAATGGTGTTGTCTTGTTTTGTTGCCATTGCTTTAATTTCCTAAATGATGGTTCGATTCTATCCCCATAAATGCTTAAAAAGCCCTGGATGTCAAAATCGATAAATACGTTAACAAAATTTATCTAACAGGATGTTTAGAAGAAAATCATCACGCCCCAAAATAAATAAACCAAGACTGCAAGAATCATGGCAGATTGCAGCACAAAACGTAAACCATTTGACTTAACGTAGTCTGTTAATACAGTCCACATCCCTACCCACGCATGACCCACTAATGCTAGTATCATCAATAGCGTAAATAAGCGCATCGGTAGGCTTAGCATAAAGCCTTGCCATAATTCAAACGTTGGTTGGTGGGTTAAGAACCAGCCCAACATCACCAATGAATAAACTGCCAGTACAACCGCACTAATACGTTGTACCACCCAATCGCGAGAGCCTGAGCCTGTTAAACCTGTTGCACTTTTCATTAGAACATCACCCATACAAATGAACCCACAACCCAAAGCGCTGCAAGTACAAAGCCAATGAATGTCGCAGTGCGACCACTGTTTAATTCTTCATTCATGCCCATGTCGGCAAATAAATGTTTGAAACCCATCACAAAATGGTAGCCTAATGCAGCCACAAAGATCCAAGCCAAAAACTTCACCAATGGGTTGGTGAAAATATCTGCAAAGCCTTCAGCACTGGCAAGCGACGTTTGAAAAATCCATAACATCACAGGAATTAGGAGAAATAGCACCACACCAGAAACACGGTGGGTAATTGAAGCCAAAGCAATTGGGTTTTTTGAATTAACATTAATTACTTGGCTTAAAGGAAGGTCAATCGGTCGGTTGCTTTTCACAGCGGGCATCCTTTATTCGCAGTTATAACTTACCTGTGTTATCGCTATGCCAATATCCAAAATATCAAGCACGAACTTCAAATCACTTGCAGGATTTGATGAATCACATAGCCTGTCAAAAAACAGGTAAATCGAAGATAAGGAATAGCTAGCGTACTTTGGATTATTCACATAATAGATAGTTATTAGCCGCAAACCTAATCGTATCTCACAATTAAAAACTAATAAATTACAAACTAATAATCGACAAAAAGCCACCCACAATTTACTTTTTAATTTTGTTAAATCACAAAGCTAAAGAGTAAATTATGTTTAGCAAATATTAATAATACAAAGCTAGCCACCAGTAAAATTTTTATAATTATAAGAGTCTTTGATTACAAATACAAACAAAAACAGAAAAAAAACCATCTTTTATCAAACCCCTGTAGCGCACTATTAAAATTCAGAAATAATTTGATAATATTGCGCGTTTTGAGACTTACCTATCTAGATATTTAACCGCATTAAGGGTTGATACAATGTCAGTAGCATAGAGCATAGTTTTAGTTAACTCCTGTTAATTATAACTAAATGTTTGTACGCGTAAGGCGTAAATTTACTTTCATTTTTGGCAAAAATGCTGTTAATATAGATATGTTTTAGTTTTGGGTTTTCGCTATTTTTTCGCTATTAAAGTCGCCCTGCACGTCTCTGTGTGGCGGGGCAGTCACCTATCCTTGTTAAATGCACCTACGCATTTGAGCAAGTATAGGTCTTCTTTTTTTTACACGTCTGAGAGGATTTTATGTCAGAGAAAGACAATATTGCAACCTTGCACGTCAATGGCCAGGACTATGAGCTTCCTATCATTGAAGGAACATTAGGCGATCCTGTACTCGATATTAAGGCCGTACCCCAAGCTGGTTTTTGGACATACGATCCAGGTTTCATGTCAACCGCTTCCACTGAATCAAAAATCACCTTCATTGATGGTGATAAAGGTATCTTATTACACCGTGGTTACCCAATTGACCAATTAGCTGATAAAGCCGAATACTTAGAAGTTGCGTATGCACTCATTCATGGTGAATTACCCAATGCTGAGCAAAAAGCTGACTTCTACGAAAAAGTTCGTAAACATTCAATGGTAAATGACCAATTACGTCGCTTCTTTGAAGGTTTCCGCCGTGACGCTCATCCGATGGCGATTATGGTCGGTGTGATGGGTGCATTATCTGCGTTCTACCACAACAATCTTGATGTCAGCAAACAAGACCATCGTGAAATCACTGCGATTCGTTTGATTGCTAAAGTGCCTACCATCGCCGCCATGTGCTACAAATACAGCAATGGTCAACCATTCATGTATCCGCGTAATGATTTAAACTACGCTGAAAACTTCTTACACATGATGTTTGCAACCCCAGCGGATGTTAACTATAAAGTCAATCCAATTTTAGCTCGCGCAATGGACAAAATCTTTACCTTGCATGCTGACCACGAACAAAATGCCTCTACGTCAACTGTACGTCTAGCAGGTTCTACGGGCGCTAACCCATACGCTTGTATTGCAGCGGGTATCGCGGCTCTTTGGGGACCTGCGCACGGTGGTGCCAACGAAGCTGTACTTAAAATGCTGGATGAAATCGGCAGCGTAGACAACGTTGACGAATTTATGGAAAAAGTCAAACGTAAAGAAGTGAAATTAATGGGCTTTGGTCACCGTGTTTATAAAAACTTTGACCCACGCGCCAAAGTGATGAAGGAAACTTGTGACGAAGTATTGGGCGAGCTTGGCATCAAAGATCCACAACTTGAACTTGCGATGAAACTTGAACAAATCGCCTTGAATGACCCGTACTTTAAAGAGCGTAACCTATATCCAAATGTTGACTTCTACTCAGGTATCATCCTAAAAGCCATCGGTATTCCAACCTCTATGTTTACCGTAATCTTTGCTTTAGCACGTACTTCTGGTTGGATTAGTCACTGGTTAGAAATGCACTCTGCACCTTACAAAATCGGTCGTCCACGTCAGTTATATACTGGCTACACCCAGCGTGATTTTGTGGCTGTTGAAGACCGCGACTAAGCCAATGCTTCAAAAATGTTTCGAACCAAAACCCAGTGTTACACTGGGTTTTTTATTATTAGATGTTAATCAATAAAAAAGGACGTTTTGCAACGCCCTTTTCATTTAACTATAACTTGCTAATCACTTCACCTTACTTATAAAACGCATTGGCAGTATACGTATGGTCAGTCTCATCAATCACTTGGGTTAATTCTGGGATTTGCTGTTTTAGCGAGACTTCAACCCCTTGTTTTAGCGTCATATCAACTGCAGAGCAGCCCTGACAGCCGCCGCCAAATTTGAGCACGGCGGTGATACCAACCCCTTCTTCATGTACCAAATCCACCAATTGCACGTTACCCCCATGCGCCGCTAGATTTGGATTGATTTCTGAAGACAACACGTAATTGATACGTTCCTCTAGGCTCGCATTTTCACCCAGTTTTGGCACTTTTGAGTTGGGCGCACGGAATGTCAATTGACCGCCAAAACGGTCTTTATTGTAATCAATCACCGCATCTTCAAGATAAGGAATAGACGGGGTATCTATATAAGCGGTGAATGTCTCATAATCCAATTTTAAATCGTCAGGATTGTGTTCATCTGGCTGGCTATATGACATACAGCATTCTGCTCGCGGCGTGCCTGGATGTTCAACAAAAATACGTACGCCTATGCCGTCAGTATTTTGTTTTGCCAACAACTCAGTCAGATAACCTTGCGCTGAATCGGTAATTTTGATATTTGTGGTTTTTTCTGTATCGCTCATATGTCACCCTAGCTTGTCATCAATTTTTACCCATATTTTAGCATAAACTTGAGTAATTTACTCGGATTTTATTGGGGGTGGTTGTTTGGCTTATCAAGGGTTGTCACAATATTTTTTAGGTAAGCTAAAACTTCAATCGAGCAATCATCTTTAACCAAAAATAACTTGGCATTGGTTGAAAGTTTAGGCAAGATAGTTAAAAAAACATGCTTTGTCACCGAACTTTATCACCAAAACGCTATTGGATAGACCGAGGGCGTTATCATTCGCAAGGAGTTTGCGTCATGCCAAATAACACGACTGACACTATCACGGTTACTAAAAACGACTTTAACGAGGATAAAGGGCGTTTTAGCACACCCAAAAATAAAAAAGGCTATCAATATGATTATTTGGTGTTTATCGGGCGTTTTCAGCCGTTTCATTTAGGTCATAAATCGGTTGTCGATGAAGCATTAAAGCTTGCTGAAAATGTGATTATGCTCATTGGCTCTGCCAATTTGCCAAGTAGTATCCGCAATAGCTTTAGTGTCGAAGCACGTAGCCAAATGATTTTGGGCGCTTTTGACAAAAAAGATGCCAAGCGTATTCATTGTGTCGGTTTGGATGACGCCTTATACAATGACACCAAGTGGCTTCAATACGTGCAGCACTGCGTCAAGTCGGTTACCGGCGATTTAAACGCCAATATTGGTCTAATTGGGCATTCAAAAGACAGCTCATCGTATTACTTGTCACTTTTCCCAAATTGGCAGTCAGTGGCTGTGCCCAATTTTCATGAGTTGTCTGCCACGCCAATCCGTGAAGGCTTTTTGCTGGGTGCCGATCCGTTAACCGATACGGTACCGCAATCGACAACCGATGTCATGAAGGCATTTAAAAAGACCGAAGCATATAAACGCCTACACGAAGAGGCTGGCTTCATTGATAAATACAAAAAACAATGGGAATCAAGCCCCTACCCACCCACCTTTATGACTGTTGATGCCGTGGTCATTCAATCAGGACACATCTTATTGGTTGAGCGTCGTAGTATGCCAGGTCAAGGGCTATGGGCATTGCCTGGTGGCTTTATTGACCCTAAAGAGACACTATTTGACGCCTGTATTCGTGAGCTACGTGAAGAGACTCGGTTAAAAGTACCTGAAGCGGTTCTGCGCGGTTCACGCCATAGTCAACACACCTTTGATGACCCGTATCGCTCAGCTCGTGGTCGCACCATCACCCAAGCGTTTTACTTTGTGCTCAAAAATGACCCCAAAGGCTTACCGTCGGTGAAAGGTGGCGATGATGCCAAAAAAGCGTTTTGGCTACCCTTGGCTGAATTAAAAGCCGATAAACTGTTTGAAGACCATTATGCCATTATTTGTAAAATGGTGGGTCTCTGATTTTTTCCCGCCAAACTGATAGACGGTTTGGTTTAACCTGCGTAAGCAATCACCAGAGGAGTTCTGTGATGTTTAGTCAAAATTTTGACAATTTTATTTTAAATACCGATAGCTATAAGACGTCGCATTGGCTGCAGTACCCACCAAATACCGAGTACGTATCTAGCTATATTGAAGCGCGTGGCGGTAATAGCAACTTTGAAAATGTGCTATTTTTTGGTCTACAAGCTTTTTTAAAACAGTATCTTACCAAACCCATTACTCACGCTGATATAGACGAAGCCAAAGTGCTACTTGCTGCTCATGGCGTACCGTTTAATGAGGCAGGCTGGCGACAATTAGTCGCCAAACATGGCGGTCTATTACCACTCCGCATTCAAGCGATACCAGAAGGTATGGTGGTGCCAACGGGTCAAGTATTGTGTCAGGTGGTGAATACCGACCCTGAGTTTTACTGGTTGACGAGCTATATCGAAACCACGCTATTGCGTGCTATTTGGTATCCTAGCACTGTGGCAAGCCTTTCTTATTATTGTAAACAAATCATCAAAGCAGGCTTGGAAAAATCCGCCGATAACTTAAATAATCTACCGTTTAAATTGCATGATTTTGGCGCCCGTGGGGTGTCTAGCCTTGAATCAGCTGCGCTTGGCGCTCTTGCCCACTTGGTAAATTTTTCCGGTACAGATACCTTAAGTGCGATCGTGGCTGCCAATCGTTGGTATGGTATGCAAAATGACATGACGGCTTTTTCCATTCCTGCAGCAGAACATAGCACCATGACCACTTGGGGTCGTGAGCATGAAGCAGATGCCTATGGCAATATGATTGCCAAATTTGGCGGTGAAGGTAAAACCTTTGCGGTGGTGAGTGATAGCTACGATTTATGGAATGCCATTGATAATATTTGGGGTGGTGAGCTAAAAGAAAAAGTGGCGCAAACAGGGGGCACGTTAGTCATTCGCCCTGATAGTGGCGATCCGATTAAAGTGGTTCGTGAAGCCCTGCAGCGCCTTGCAGCAAAATTTGGCACCACCACCAACTCAAAAGGCTATAAGCTACTGCCTAGCTATGTGCGACTCATCCAAGGGGATGGTATTAATCCCACCAGCATGGGTAAAATTATTGATGCGGTGATTAAAGCCGGATTTAGTAGTGACAATATCACCTTTGGGATGGGTGGCGGACTACTGCAACAAGTCAACCGCGATACCTTGAATTTTGCCATGAAGACCAGCAGTGCACGGGTGGACGGTTTTTGGCGAGATGTATATAAAGACCCGATTACCAGTGTGAGCAAACGCAGCAAACGCGGGCGTTTAGCCTTGGTCAAACGTCAGGGTAGTTATATGACGCTGCGTGAAGATGAGCTTGCTGAGCAAAATAATTTGTTGCAGGATGTATTTTTGAACGGTGATTTACTAGTTGATGATACGCTAACCGCGATTCGTCAACGCTCATCGGTAAAATCATAATTTAACTTGTCGCAATCTTAACAGCCGTCTTAATCAGACGGCTTTTTATCGTTAAAGCTAATTAACCCCTGCCATTGCCAAATATTTTTGGTGCAACTGTTCAAGTTTTAAATACAAATCGTCTAAGCTACCGTTGTTATCAACTATGTCATCAGCTTGCCTGAGCCTGTCATGACGCGACAGTTGATTTGCCATGATATTTTGAATACGTTCAGGTGTTTGACCATCGCGTTGACTAGCACGCTCAATCTGCAAGGATTCATGACTATCAACCACCAAGACTCGCTCACACAGATTGGCTAATCCCGCTTCGGAGGCTTCTAACAGTAAGGGTGCTACCAAAATTACATAGGGCGACTGTGCAGAGGCTAGTAATTCTTTGGCACGGCTGCGAATGGCAGGATGGGTGATTTGTTCCAAATCCATTAACGCTTGCGCACTACCAAACACATGCTCTCGCATAGCACGGCGATTAAGCTCACCTGCCTCATCAATCACCCAGTCACCAAATTTGGCGACAATTTTTTTTAGCGTTGGCGAATCTTTGGCAACGACTTCACGTGCCAATACATCGGCATCAATAATGACAATTCCATGCTCAGCAAACCAACGGCTCACTTGTGATTTGCCGCTACCGATGCCACCTGTAAGCCCCACTACCAACATAGCAATCCCTCCTTGATTCACGGATAATTGACCCATAAATGACTTCATGCCATTTTGCCTAGATACCACGACATTATTGGTTGCCCATACAAAAGCGCTATCATGCCGGCAATCGCGATATAAGGTCCAAAAGCAAAAGGTTTGCTTTCACCAGATCGCTTCATCAATATTACACCCACAACCGAGCCGACAAACGCAGATAAAAGTACAATTAAGGGTAGCATCAAAGGCCCTAGCCAAGCCCCCAAAGCCGCTAATAATTTAAAATCGCCATGCCCCATCCCGTGCTTGCCCGTAATCAGCAAAAACAGTTGGTAGACAATCCACAAGCATAAGAACCCAAACACATAGCCAAAAATAGCCGCTGTGGGACTGACAAACAAGCTAAAGGCATTGACGAATAATCCTAATCCCGCTAACGGCAATGTAAATCGGTCAGGCAACAACTGGGTATCAAAATCAATGCCTGTCAAAGCCACTAATGTCCATGTGAGTGCTAATCCTGCCAGCGCTTGCCAAGTGACGCCAAATTTCATCACCACCAACACAGACAAAATAGCGGTGATGATTTCCACAAGCGGATAGCGATAACTAATGGCGTTATGACACTGACTACATTTTCCTCTTAGCAGTAGCCAGCTAATAACAGGCATATTTTCAAACCAACGTATTGAATGCCCACAATGCGGGCAACGAGAAGCAGGACTGCTTAAGGTAATGGATTCATGATTGTCAATAACGGTTTCTGGATGGAGCAATAGCTGGCATTCGTTCTTCCACTGCTGCTCCATCATCAAAGGCGTGCGATAAATCACCACATTGAGAAAACTGCCCACGCATAATCCCAATAAAGCTACGATAATCAACGTCAGCCATTGCGACTGTTGTAATAACAACATAAAATCTGAAAAAATCCCCATCGTATTTAGCCCACCACCGAGCCCATTTGGAAAATTGGTAGATACATGGCAATCACCAGACCCCCTACCAGCACCCCCAAAATAGCCATAATCATCGGTTCCATCAGGCTTGTTAACCCATCTACGGCGTTATCCACTTCATTTTCATAATAAGTCGCCACTTTATCAAGCATCTCCTCTAGACTACCTGACTCTTCACCAATACCGACCATTTGGATAGCCATACTCGGGAAAAGATTGGTAGAACGCATCGAAAACTGCAGCTGTTGACCCGTCGCAACATCGCCTTTAATTTTTTGCGTGGCATTATAAAACACCACATTGTTGGTTGCCCCAGCGGTTGAATCTAACGCATCAATCAGCGGCACACCTGCGGCAAAAGTGGTAGATAAAGTGCGGGAAAAACGGGCAACCACCGCTTGATAAGCAATATTGCCAAAGATTGGTAATTTTAAGGTAAGTCGGTCTAAAAAATCATTAAAGGGCTTGCTACGTTTTTTAGCTTCAGAAAAGCCAATGACAGCGCCTGCAATGCTAAATAGCAATAACCACCACCATTTTTGCATCCACTCCGACATATTGACTACCATTCGGGTAAATGCGGGTAACTCTGCGCCAAATGAATTGAATAAATCAGCAAACACCGGTACTACTTTGACCAGCAAAATAATGGTAACGATAATCGCCACCACGATAACCGCAATCGGGTATTTCAAAGCTTTTTTAATTTTTGCTTTTAGTAGCTCGCTTTTTTCTTTGTACGTCGCGACACGCTCAAGCATGGTTTCAAGCGCACCTGATTGCTCACCTGCCTCTACTAATGAACAAAACAAGTCATCAAAATATCTGGGATGTTTGCGCAGCGCTGCAGCAAAGGTGCTCCCCGATTCCACTTCTGACTTGACACTAAGCACCAACTCTTTCATTGAGGGGTTATCGAGCGCATCTGCAACGATTTCAAACGACTGTGTAAGGGGTACACCTGCTTTCATCATCGTAGCCAACTGACGCACAAAGATAGCAATATCAATTGCCTTGATGCTTTTTTTCATTTGAAAAATGGGCTTAGGTTTTTTCTTAATCGTCTTGACTTGGATGCCCTGCTTACGTAGTTGCGCCTTTGCCAGCTCAATATTGCGGCTGGTGGTTTCGCCTTTGACTTTCTCGCCACGGCGATTGACCCCATCATAGACAAAGTCTAATAACATTTCTGTTTGGACTTTTGCCATACCCTTAACCCCTTACTATCTCAACTAATCTTCAATAAAGACGGATTAAAAACGCACTATTCGCTAGTAACTCGATACATCTCTTGGATACTGGTCGTGCCTTGTAGAACCTTTAAAATACCTGAGCGCCTTAAATCTCTAAACCCTTGCTTTAAGGCAGCATCTTTAATCTCAATAGCGTTGCCGTCTTCCATAATAATTCGGGCAATCTCAGGCGTCACTTTCATCACTTCATAAATACCAACACGTCCTTTATAGCCATCGCGACATTCAGCGCAGCCAACGGGCTCATAAATGACATTGCTGGGATCTGCCAAATCTTCTTCCGTAAAACCCATTTCAAGCAAGCTATTTTTTGGCACATCTGTCGGTTTTTTGCAGGATTTACACAGGCGACGTGCTAAGCGCTGTGCAATTACCAAATTAACTGAGGTGGCAATGTTAAAAGATGCCACCCCCATATTACGTAGACGCGTTAAGGTTTCTGGCGCTGAGTTGGTATGCAAGGTTGACAGCACCATATGCCCTGTTTGGGCAGCTTTGACAGCAATTTCAGCGGTTTCCAAGTCACGAATCTCACCGACCATCACAATATCAGGGTCTTGACGCAAGAATGATTTGAGCGCACTGGCAAAGGTCAAGCCAACTTTATTATTCACATTGACCTGATTGATGCCTTCAAGGTTAATTTCAACGGGATCTTCTGCAGTGGAAATATTGGTCTCAACCGTGTTTAAGATATTAAGACCGGTGTACAAGGAGACGGTTTTACCCGAACCAGTAGGGCCGGTAATCAATAACATCCCTTGCGGTTTTGCCAGCGCATCCATAAATAGTTGCTTTTGGTCAGCCTCATAGCCGAGTGCATCAATGCCAAGCATCGCTGATGATGGATCTAAAATACGCAGTACGATTTTTTCACCAAATAAGGTTGGCAGTGAGTTGACACGAAAATCAATCGCCTTATCCTTGGAAATTTTTAACTTGATACGACCATCTTGCGGCACGCGGCGTTCAGAGATGTCCATTTGTGACATGACTTTCAGGCGGGCAGCAATTTTACCCGCTAGCTGCGTCGGTGGATTTGCCATTTTTTGTAACACCCCATCAATACGAAAACGCACGCGATAAGATTTTTCATAGGGTTCAAAGTGTAAGTCTGAGGCGCCCATGGTAATGGCTTTGATGAGCATCCCATTAACGAACTTGACGACAGGCGCTTCATCATTGACATCTAAATGACTGGTGGCACTATTGTCGTCATCGGCGCGGGTTTCATCAAACTCCACCCCTTCCATATCATCAAAATCAGCTAAATTAGAGCTAGCAAAGATTTTTTCGATGAGTGATTTGATTTTGTGGTGTTCGGCAACCACTGTTTCAACGTTAAACCTTGTACCAAATCGCAGCGCATCTAAAGCATCTACCCTTGTTGGGTCGCTCATGGCAACAAATAAGCGGCTACCTCGTTGGAAAATCGGCAGAATATTAAATTCGCGAATAATTTTTTCATCAACCGCTTCTTTTGGAATATAGTTGACATTGATGGCATCCAAATCAATGAGGGGATCGCCAAATTCTCGCGAAATCACCCACGCTACTGCGTCTGGTTGCGCCAATTTATTGTCAACCACATAGGCGATTAAATTTATTTTTTGCTGCTGCGATTCTGCCAATACTTTTTGCATTGCTGCTTCGCTAATTAGTCCTTCATGCACTAATCGTGACGCAATGCCACCAAAACCAGGAAGTGATGCTGCCATTGTTTTTCTCGTTCCCTCAATATTGATTCAAATGGGCTAATGTTTGCTAGTGTAAACTATTCATTTATATATTAACAAATCATTCTCGACAAATCCGTGAATTCAACGATAAATAATTTGTTATCGAATTTTATCTCTATCAATCACCCTTCATAAAATGATTGTCATATGTTATCCCTTCTGCAAACACCTCACTTTGCGTAACCCAATAATTTATTCGGCAAATCGCGGCAATTGCTTATATAATACCTACCATTTTACGCCTGATATTTTAAATACTCCTATTTTCATATCTTGATATCTTTAATTGGTGATGTTTTATATCATGATATGTTAAATAGCGTTACTTATATTTTAATGTTATCTTGACATTTATACTTTGCAAATTCATAGATAACCACTTACCTCAATTGACAGGGACATTATGAAAGCATCTGATTATGTAGCAAATTGGCAGAATTCTTGGGTGATTGCTAATTGGAAAATGAATCCTAGCACACAGCTGACTGTCACAGCACTCATGACCGATTTACAGCAGCAGATACCTGCAGATGCACTGCAACGCTGTAACGTGGTTATTGCGCCGAGTTTTATACATTTATCGACCACACAACAAGCCATCCAACATGGGTCATGCAACATCGGGCTAGCTGCGCAAAACTTATGTGCACAACACGCCGATAAAGGCGCGTTTACTGGGGAAGTTTCGGGTGCTCAGCTCAAAGACGCTCAAGTAAATTACGTTTTAGTCGGACATTCAGAACGCCGTCAATATTTTAATGAAGATGACACTTGTTTAATCCAAAAAATCCGCCATGCCTTTGCACATGATTTAACCGTTGTTTTTTGTATCGGTGAAACACAAGACCAGTACGAGCAAAATCAGACCCAAGATGTGCTATCAGCACAACTAACGGTAGTTAAACAACTAGCCGCCGAATTTGCTAATACCCAATTGGGTAACTTAGCATCGCGATTGATTATTGCTTATGAACCCGTTTGGGCAATTGGTACAGGTAAAATCCCAACCATACAAGAAGTACAAAATATTCATGCCTTTATCAACACCACTTTAACGGACATCGATGCCTCTTTAGCGACCACACCGATATTGTATGGCGGCAGCGTGAAAGCGGACAATGCTGCAGAAATCGCCCAATGCCCAAATGTAAATGGGGTGTTGGTAGGTGGGGCATCACTAGACGCGACGAACTTTACACAAATTATTCAAGCGTTTGCCTAAATTTAAGGTAAAATATCACCCATTTAAAATTTCTTACTTTTGCCACTGACAGCGTTCTTGTTGGGCATCAGTGCTATCAAGTTTTGTAGAGATAAGTATGTATAATGCAATTTTAGTGGTTCATATCATTGTCGCGATTTCAATGATTGGTCTGATTTTGGTCCAACATGGTAAAGGTGCCGATGCGGGCGCTTCATTTGGTGCAGGGGGTTCGGCAACCGTATTTGGTGCGTCTGGCTCTGCCAATTTTTTGACGCGCTTGACGGCGGTTTTAACAGCAATTTTCTTTATCACCAGTATGACACTGGCAGTATTTGCTAAACAGCAATCGGTATCTAGTCGTACCCTTGATACCAGCCTAGCGACTAATACTGCGCCTGCAAGCCCTACACCTGCCAAATAAGTTATTAAAAAAAATGTTGCGTTATTGGTAGTTTTGACCTAGAATACAGCGTCTATTTTAGAGTGTTGTTATTTAAAAAAAACAGCTTGGTTAAAGTAGTTTGGTTTTTTGCGATTGTGGTGGAATTGGTAGACACGCTACCTTGAGGTGGTAGTGCCGCAAGGTGTGAGGGTTCGAGTCCCTCCATTCGCACCAACTAAATTAATTTTAAATAACTATTGACAAGGTTAATATCTAACTCTATAATACGCTCTCTAAATTGTTGCGGGGTGGAGCAGTCTGGTAGCTCGTCGGGCTCATAACCCGAAGGTCGTTGGTTCAAATCCAGCCCCCGCTACCACTTTTCTAGTAGCATTGCTTTGGTATCATTACTAGAAAAATCAATTTAGACACACTTTTATTGATTTAAAAGCCCACCAATTAGTTTGTGGGTTTTTTTGTATCTGTTAGTTTCGAAAAAACTTAAGTTTTGCTAAATTAGCGGTTGCGTTTTAGTAATGTGCCAATTTTTAAAATCAACAAAGATGTTAATAATCAACTCTAAAGGATATCATGAAACTATCAACGAAAGTTGCTGAACTGACCCAAATCATTGAGCCAGCAGTAACTGCCTGTGATGTGAGCTTGTGGGGTATTGAGTTTGTACCACAAGGTCGACGCTCTCTTCTTCGTATTTATATTGAAGCCCTACCTGAAGACCGTGCCGAAGGCAAACAAGTCACCATTGAAGACTGTGCTGCGGTCACCCACCAAGTCGGTGGTGTGTTGGACTTGCACGACCCGATTGCAGGCGAGTATCTACTTGAGGTGTCTTCACCTGGTTTAGACCGCGCGTTTTTTTCTGCTGAGCAGCTGCATGACTATGTGGGGCAAACCCTCAGCTTACGATTGATTCATGCGATTGGACAAGGTAGTGATAAGCGCCGTAAAGTAACAGGCGAATTGGTCAATATTGACGAGCGCCAGTTGACGGTCAAAACTGAAAATGATCAAGTCAATGACCAACTTTTAACCATCGAGCTTGATAATATTGATAAAGCCAATTTGGTCTACCAATTTTAGCTTTTAAATTTGGGGTTAACGCCTTTTTTACGCTATGTCTTCTAGCTAACTTTTTTCTAGCTAAAAGCAAGATTTTAAAGAATAAAGTCTAGAATGACTTAAATTATAGGTGATTACATGAATCGAGAAATTTTAACGGTCGTTGAAACCGTCAGTAATGAAAAAGGCTTAAATCCTGAAGATATTTTTGAAGCGATTGAGCAAGCCTTGGTAGTATCGACCAAAAAGAAAGTTTATAGTGAGCAGCCTGAAGTTGCCGTTCGCGTGCATATCAATCGCAAAACGGGTGACTATGACACTTACCGTTATTGGACAGTAGTGGCAGATGAAGATCATGAAATGCCTGCCTGTCAGCTAGCGATTAGCGATTTGGATGAAAACGAGTGGAAAATCGGCGACGTCAAAGAAGAACAAATCGAATCCATTGAATTTGGCCGTATTGCCGCTACCCAAGCCAAACAAGTCATTATTCAAAAAATCCGTGAAGCTGAACGCTCACTGGTGGCAGATGCGTTTGAACATCGTATCGGCGAGATGATTACGGGTGAAGTCAAAAAACCGGCGCGCGATGGTTACATCATTGATTTGGGCGATAATGTCGAAGGCTATCTACCACGCGATAAAATGTTGCCACGTGAGCAGCTACGCATCAAAGGTCGTATCAATGCGATTTTAGAACAAGTCAATCGCGATAACCGTGGTGCTCAGCTCGTATTGTCTCGTACCTCACCACAAATGCTGACGGCACTGATGCAAAAAGAAGTACCAGAGATTGCTGAGCAAATAATTGAAATTCGTGATGTTGCGCGTCAACCTGGCTTACGTGCTAAGATTTCAGTCAAAACCAATGACCATCGTATTGACCCTGTTGGTGCTTGTATTGGTATGCGTGGCACCCGTATCCAAGCCGTGCAACAAGAGCTTGAAGGCGAGCGTATCGACGTCGTGGTATGGTCGGATGATGCAGTGCAGTACATCATTAGCGCTTTGGAACCTGCGGATGTCGATCGTATTATTCTTGATGAAGATACCAAAACTGCAGATATCATCTTTGCCACTAACGATCAGTTGGCCCGTGCGATTGGCTCACAAGGTCAAAACGTGCGCCTTGCATCAGAATTAACAGGCTATCGTCTTAACATGATGCTCGAAGACGAGTACAATGCACAACAAGAATCAGAAACCAAAGTGTATCGCGACCTATTCTACACACGTCTTGAAGTCGATGAAGATTTGGCACAAGCCTTGGTGGATATTGGATTTACCTCACTTGAAGAAGTTGCGTATGTCCCTGCTGAGACTTTTTATGATATCGATGGGCTGGATGATGACGCCATCGACGCAATCCAAGAACGTGCCAAAGAAGCGGTAATTGCCGATGAATTGGTCAAACAACAAAATATTAAAGAGCCAAGCCAAGAGCTTCTAAACCTTGAAGGCATGACTCAAGCATGGGCCTACAAGCTTGCCGAACGTGACGTCATCACCGTCGACGACCTTGCCGAACAAGCCATCTTTGATATCCAAGATATCGAAGGTCTTGATGAAAAGACCGCAGGTGAGCTCATTATGAAAGCCCGTGAATCATGGTTTAATTAAAAAAGGTGTATGAATGGCAGATAAAACCGTAAAAGAACTTGCAGCAATGACCAACAAGACCGTTGAAGCAATTAATAATCAACTGGTCAAGGCAGGGCTGTCTGCGCGCGGTGACAATGACATCGTCACCGATAGCGAACAACAAAAACTGGTCAGCTTTTTACAACAAAGTCATGGTCAAAATGACAAACCTCGCATTAGCTTAAAAAGCAAAACCACTTCTACTGCGCGGGTGACAGGCACTTCTGGTAAAGCCAAAAGTGTCAATGTTGAAGTACGCAAAAAAATGGTATTTGATAAACCAAATCCCAATAAAATCGCTGAAGAACTAGCGTTGCGTGAAGCAGCGGCCAAAGAAGCTGAAGAAAAAGCGCGTTTGGCAAAAGAAAAAGCCGCCCAAGAACAAGCTGAAAAAGACAAAGCCAAACAAGCCGCTGAAGCGCGTCAACAAGCCACTTTAGCTGCCATGCGTGCTAACTTAGGTGGTGGTAGTCAAGCTGCCAAAGAGCACACAACTACCAGTGTGGTAGTGAAAAAAGGCAATAAAACCGCTGCAATCGAAGTCAAAAAAGCTGACAAAAAACCTGCGCCGAAAAAAGAATCGGATAGTGAACGCAAAGCGCGTGAAGCAGAAGAAGAACGCTTACGTCAAATCGAATCAGAAAATCGCCGTAAAGCCGCTGAAGAAGCTCAGCAGCGTACCCTTGAGCAAATGCGCCAAATGGCGAGTAAATATAGCGAAACCGATACTGAAACTACGATGGTTGTCAAAAAAGATGAACCATTGGCAGAAGGTTTGGTGGGCGCAGCGCTTGAAGATTCATTTGAACAAGAACGCCGTGAAATTAAACGCGGCACCGCAAGCACTGCCAACAAAAACCGTCGTCGTCGCCGTGACGATGAAGGTGAGCAAGAAATTAAGAACCGTGGTCGCGGCCTAAAATCATCGCAAGCCAATAGACACAAATTTGAAAAACCGGTTGAGAAAATCGTGCATAACGTTGAAATCGGTGAGACCATCGTGGTGTCTGAACTTGCCCAAAAAATGGCAATCAAAGTACGCGAAGTCGTCAAAATGTTAATGAAAATGGGCGAGTTGGTCCGTGAAAACGAATCCATCGACCAAGAAACCGCTGCCCTACTTGTTGAAGAAATGGGTCATAACCCAGTGCTTGTCAGCTCAACGCAAGTTGAAGATTCACTACGTGAAGCGGTTGGCGAGAAAAGTAGCAACGTGCAAGCGCGTCCGCCTGTGGTTACCATCATGGGTCACGTTGACCATGGTAAAACGTCCCTACTCGATAAAATCCGTTCAAGTAAAGTGGCATCGGGCGAAGCAGGTGGTATTACTCAGCATATCGGTGCTTATCATGTGCAGACTGACCAAGGCGTTATTACTTTCTTAGACACCCCAGGTCACGCCGCATTTACCGCGATGCGTTCTCGTGGTGCCAAAGCGACGGATATCGTGGTGTTAGTGGTCGCAGCCGATGATGGTATGATGCCACAGACCGCTGAGGCGATTGACCATGCGCGTGCAGCGGGTACCCCGATTATCGTGGCTATCAACAAGATGGATAAAGACAGTGCCGATCCAGACCGCGTCCTCAACGAACTGACCACCAAAGAAGTCGTTCCTGAAGAATGGGGCGGTGACACACCGGTAGTCAAAGTCTCTGCGTTAACAGGTCAAGGCATCGATGAATTACTTGAAGTGATTAACCTACAAGCAGAAGTGATGGAACTTGAAGTTGCTACTGATGGTGCAGCACAAGGTGTGGTGATTGAATCACGTCTTGAAAAAGGTCGCGGTGCAGTGGTCAGCCTACTGGTCAAACAAGGTACTTTAAATCAAGGTGACTTGGTACTTGCTGGCGAATATTATGGTCGCGTTCGTGCTATGACCGATGAAAACGGTCAAAAAATCACCTCAGCGGGCCCTTCAATTCCTGTTGAAATCTTAGGTCTGCCTGATACACCAGCGGCTGGTAGCGAGTTTATGGTGGTTTCAGATGAGAAACGTGCGCGCGAAGTTGCAGAATATCGCACGGTTCGTGAGCGTGAAAAAGTGCTTGAACGTCAAGCCAAATCACGCTTAGAAAACTTATTTGACCAAATGAGTGATGCAAAACTGCCTTCCGTTAATTTGATTCTTAAAACTGACGTTCGAGGTTCACTAGAAGCCTTGTTAACCGCGCTTGATGAGTTATCTACCGATGAAGTTAAAGTTAAAGTCATCTCATCGGGTGTCGGTCCAATCACCGAATCGGATGTGGTACTCGCCGAATCAAGTGAAGCGGTATTATTAGGCTTCAACGTTCGTGCTGATAGCGCTGCCAAACGCAAAGCTGATGAAGCAGGCTTAGATATTCGCTACTATAGTGTTATCTATGGGTTGATTGATGACGTGAAAGCAGCGATGAGCGGTTTACTTGCGCCAGAACATCGTGAGCAAATCTTGGGTATCGCAGAAGTACGTGAAGTCTTCCATTCTAGTCGCTTTGGTTATGCAGCCGGTTGTATGGTGACAGAAGGTAATATCATCCGTAACAAGCCAATTCGGGTATTGCGTGATGACCAAGTTATTTTCACGGGTCAATTACAATCATTACGTCGCTTTAAAGAGGATGTTAATGAGGTGCGCGCTGGTATGGAGTGTGGTCTAGCGGTGAAAGGTTATGAAGTAAAAGAAGGCGATAAGATTGAAGTCTTCGAAATTCATGAAGTCAAACGTACCTTATAAGCTAAGCTGACAACCTAATACTGCCAGCTTGCTATTAGCAACCTTCCAAGGGGTCTAATTAATCTAGGTTAATTAGACCTTTTTTTACCATAAAAAGGATTACCAATGAATCAACGTTTACAACGTCTTGCCGATCAAATTCAGCGCGACCTAGCGGTTTTGATTCGTGACGAGATTAACGACCCCCGCTTGACTGGGTTTGTGACCATTTCTAGTGTCAAAATCAGCCCAGATTTGGGTTATGCTGATATCTATGTCACCATCATGGAAAAGTCGATGGATGATGCCATGGCAAAAGATTATCATACCGAGAGCTTAGAAGTGCTCAACAAAGCATCAGGTTTTTTGCGTACTGAGCTCAGTCATTTGTTAAAAACCCGCACTACGCCCCGACTACGCTTTCACTATGATGAAGTGACAGCTAACGCTAACTATATGATGAATCTGATTTCTAAAGCGGTACAAAGTAGCGAAGGTCAGCCATCAGACGACTGATGCGTTGTAGGCTATGATAAGCCTATTTGTCACTTTGAGTCATTAACAGGGATGTTGAATGCAGTTACTTTGGGGTATCATTAAGTTTATCGTCATTATTCTCTCAAGCCTGTGGGTCGGGGTATTTGTATGGACGCATCAGCCCTTAGGCAGATATGTCAGTCTGACACTGATTAGCGTATGGGTATTTTTTACCCTCGCTGTTTTGGTCAGTATCATCAAACCAACCCTATTTTCACCCCTACTTTCTCATCAGTCTTTATTATTTATTTTTTTTGCGGTGGTGGCGATTGCCATTGCATGCTTTTTTTCGATGTCAGCTAGCAATGAGCGGGATTGGAACCCTGAAGTTGCCCAAATGTTAGACTATCGGCTTGACAGTGATGGCAACACACTCACGATTAGCAATGTTAGAAATTTTGATTGGCAAGATAAAACCCATTTTCAGCCGCGCTGGGAAACTAGGCAATACGACTTGGCAAAACTGCAAACGGTTGATTTTATTGCCTCTTATTGGATGGGCGATGCCATTGCCCATACGCTAGTGAGTTTTGGGTTTAGTGATGGAAAGCAGCTTGCGTTATCTATCGAGATTCGCAAAGAAGTCAATGAACAATTTAGTACGCTGGGTGGATTTTTTCGCAAGTTTGAATTGGTGATTATCGCTGCCGATGAAAAAGATATTATTTATACCCGTAGTAATATCCGTCATGAAGATGTTTATATTTATCCCATCAATATGCCAAAACACCATATTCAAGCGCTGCTGCTTGCGTATCTAGCGAAAGCCAAGTCCTTAAAAACGCAGCCGACATGGTATAATTCATTGGTAAATAACTGTACCACGGCAATTTATGAGCTGATTGACGATATCCAACCTTTGCCATTTGATTATCGTATCTTGTTATCGGGCTATATCCCCAGTTATCTATATGACCAGCAATTGATTGATAACCGCTATAGCTTGCAGCAGTGGCAACAACGGGCGCACATTAACCCAAAGTCAAAGCCGTATTCTGTCAACCACCCTATTAGCGCAGCAGATTACTCGCAGCTGATTCGAACCGACTTTTAATGAATTGATAAATCCATAACATGATGACCCAACCAAAAATAGCCAAATCCATCGTCTCTGGTGTCTTACTGATTGATAAACCGCAAGGGATGACTTCCCAGCAAGTAGTATCAAAAGTCAAATACTTGCTCAAATCTGATATGCACGACAGTAAAAAAGCGGGTCATACAGGCACCCTTGACCCAATGGCAACCGGGTTGCTGCCGATTTGTCTGGGAGAAGCGACCAAGTTTAGCCATTATCAACTCGATGCCATCAAATCTTACCAAGCGATTATCAAACTTGGCGAGCAAACTGATACCGGGGATGCTGAGGGGGAGATAATTGCCACGAGCCCTGTACCGCATGTGACACAAGCAATGTTACAAAGCGTCACTGAGGAATTTTTGGGTGAGATAATGCAGGTTCCGCCCATGTACTCCGCCCTCAAAAAAGACGGCAAAAAGCTGTATGAACTGGCACGTGAAGGTATTGAAGTGGAGCGAGCAGCACGTCCTCTCACCATTTATGAGCTGTCACTCACTCCCCTATCCGACCAACAATTGCAATTAACCGTTACTTGCTCCAAAGGCACTTATGTGCGCGTGCTGGCTGAAGATATTGCCAAAGCGCTGGGCACGCTAGGACATCTGACAGCACTTAGACGGATACGCACGGGTGATTTTGAGATTGCTAATGCCATCACCTTAGCCGATTTTGCCGCGCTCGATTTTGCAGCGCGGTTTGATAAGCTATTAGCAGTGGATGCCTGCGTTCACTCACTACCAAGCTTAGTATTAGACGATAGCCAATCAAAGCGCATTCGACAGGGTCAACGCTTAAACGTCAAGACCACCATGTTAACTCAGCAGCTCATCTTAACCGCCAATCAAATGTTTCGCTTGTTTGACGACCAGCAGCAATTTTTGGGTACAGGACTACTTGAACCCAATGGTCGTTTACAACCAATGAAGCTGGTTAATTTAAACCCGCCACAGTAAGTCAGTAAACCTACCATCTTGCTAATTTTTTGCTGTGTTCACATAATTTGCTCAATGGGCGATGTGATGTCACAAAGCGAGTACGTTTTTTATCCATTGATACAAAACGTGACGCTTTGCTAGCAGTTTTTATCCGGCGATTTCTTTATTCTTAGTGGTATTGATTCATTTGCTTCTTTGCTTAGCAAGCTTTGCTAATAAAGAACAAACAGCGGTTTATTTAGAGAACTTTATATAATTAATAAATTAAAAATCAAATAGAAAAATCAAATAATAATCTCAAAATAAAGCGCGCACCTTACAGATGAATCGATAACAACAACAATTTTTTTCTTTAACTATCTTTAACTTAAATAATGAAACAATAGGATAATTACCATGGCTAAGATTGCTATTTTACTTGATACCGACTTTGAACAAGTCGAATATACCCAAACCAATGACCTCCTTAAAGCTAAAGGTCACCAAACCACTTTAATCACCACACAACCACAAAAACAAGTACGCGGGCTTAATCATACTGACCCTGCTGACACCTTTACCGCTGATTTATTAATTGGTGAAGCCAACGCAGCCGATTATGATGCCATTGTATTACCAGGTGGCGGTGCCAATGCCGATGTGTTGCGAGCGAATACCGATGCACAAGCAATGGTAAAAGCGTTCATGAATGCCGGTAAACCTGTTGCAGCGATTTGTCATGCACCGTGGATTTTTGCGGATACCGAAATTGCCCGTGGTAAAAAATTAACCGCTTACAAAACCATCGCTACTGACCTAAAAAATGCAGGTGCGCAGTTTGAAGACAAATCAGTGGTGATAGATGGTAATTTGATTACCAGTCGTCAACCTGAAGATATTCCAGATTTTGCTGAAGCGATTGACCAAGCATTGACTAAATAAGCTCGGCTAATAAGAAAAGGAGATTGCCATGCAACCAACTACCATGACAGATATTGAAAAAATGGACAAGAAAGCGCCTGACGCGACATTTGTTGCCGATACTACGCCTAATGATGCGGATGAAGTGACTTCTGATAAACTCACCACCGCGCCACAAGAGCAGCTTGACCGTCTGCATAGCGAAACACCCAAACAGCCTACGGGCAATCAGTAAGTTGAAAGCTTAAATCTATTAAAAGCCTTAATAAATTCAACACCCTAATGCAAATTAGGGTTTTTTTATTGGGCAATATTTGGTAAAATAATGCTCCTTTTTGACGGTTAACTACTGAGAAGCGTGGTTATCCTGATTTTTTTACACTAATCGTCTCAACTGATAGCCGATTAGGCTTCTCACTTTATGCTAAAAAAGCTAGGAAAACATTATGTTGACTAACCAAGACCGCGCAGATGTAATCGCAAAATTCCAACGCTCTGAAAATGACACAGGTTCTGCAGAAGTTCAAGTGGCATTATTAACAGCACGTATCAATGACTTACAACCACACTTTAAAGCACACAAAGCTGACCATCACAGCCGTCGTGGTTTGATTCGTATGGTTAACTCACGCCGTACGTTACTTGATTACTTAAAACGTAAAGATGCAGACCGTTATACTGCACTCATCAACGAATTAGGCTTACGTCGCTAATCTATCAGCGCATTATGAGCTTTATTTAATCAGCGGCTGCTTTTGGGTAGCCGCTTTTTTATGGGTTCAATATTTTTAGCGAATTGTCTTTTTACTTTTACCCTCACTATTCACTTTTACCCTCACTATTAGCTTAGTCATTACCCATCGTTTGCTATTAGTGGTTAAAGCGCAGTTAAAAGGTGGTGATTCGCCACAAAACTAGGTAAAATAGACAACGCATTGTGCCTGCACAATTGCAGTTTATACTTACTTTTTTTAAAGTATTTTTTAACTTAGGCTGATTTAAGGCTGCTATCAGGCGAATTGGTAGATTGCTTCTAACGTTTGTATTTTTTGAAAAGAACACAAACGTTAGGGGCTATTACTAAAACTTAAATCGCCCTATTCATCACACAAAGGATAAAACCGCATTATGTTTAATATCATTACTAAAGAATTCCAATATGGTAATCAACAAGTTACATTAGAAACAGGTCGCATTGCACGCCAAGCTAATTCAGTGGTCGTCCACATGGGCGGCGTCTCTGTGCTAGTGGCTGTTGTGGTAAAAGACGAGGCGCAAGCGGGTCAAAACTTTTTCCCATTGACCGTCAACTACCAAGAAAAAATGTACGCTGCTGGTAAAATCCCAGGTGGCTATGGCAAACGCGAAGGTCGCCCATCTGAGATGGAAACCTTGACTTCACGCCTCATTGATCGCCCGATTCGTCCATTATTCCCAGAAGGTTACTTCAACGAAATCCAAGTGACCGCCACGGTGATTTCGTCAGACAAAAAACAAGATGCTGATATCGCAGCGATGATTGGTACTTCAGCGGCATTGGCAATTTCATCAGCGCCATTTAATGGTCCGATTGGTGCGGCACGTGTCGGTTTTATCAACGATGAATATGTGCTAAACCCAAACCATGAAGCGCTAAAACAAAGCTCGCTCGATTTGGTGGTCGCGGGTACGTCGTCTGCGGTATTGATGGTCGAATCTGAAGCCAAAGAATTGTCAGAAGACCAAATGCTTGGCGCGATACTATACGGTCACGCCCAGCAACAAGTCGTGATTGATGCCATCAATGAATTTGCCAAAGAAGTTGGCGTACAAAAAAACCAATTCGTTGCCCCTGCTGTCAACGAAGCCTTGCAAACTACCCTACAAAATCAATTTGCTGCAGCGATTTCAGAAGCGTATACCATCAGCGAAAAAGCCAGCCGTTATACTCGCCTTGATGAAATCAAAAACCAAGCCATTGAAGCCTTAGCCGGTGACGCAGAAGCCGAAGGCTATGCCGACAACGTGGCACAAATCAAAGAGCTATTTGAGACCCTAAAATACCGTACGGTCCGTGACAATATTTTGTCTGGCAAACCCCGTATCGATGGTCGTGACTTGCAAACTGTCCGTGCCTTAGACATCCAAGTTGGCGTACTGCCTTACACGCATGGTTCAGCGCTATTTACCCGCGGTGAAACACAAGCGCTCGTTACCACCACGCTTGGCAACAGCCGTGATGTGAACATGATTGACACCCTTGCGGGCACCAAACAAGACCACTTCATGCTGCATTATAACTTCCCAAGTTACTCAGTGGGCGAAACGGGTCGTGACAGCGGTCCAAAACGCCGTGAAATCGGTCATGGTCGTCTAGCACGCCGCGGTGTACAAGCCATGCTGCCAGATAGTGACCGTTTCCCATACGTGATTCGTATCGTATCTGACATCACCGAATCCAATGGTTCATCATCAATGGCATCGGTCTGTGGCGCATCACTGGCGTTAATGGATGCCGGCGTACCACTAAAAGCGCCCGTTGCTGGTATCGCAATGGGTCTGGTTAAAGAAGGCGAGCGTTTTGCCGTGCTGTCTGACATCTTGGGTGATGAAGACCACCTAGGTGATATGGACTTTAAAGTCGCGGGCTCTGCCAATGGCGTGACTGCGTTACAAATGGATATCAAAATTGAAGGTATCACCCCAGAGATTATGGAAAAAGCCCTACACCAAGCGCATGCGGGTCGTATCCATATTTTAAATGCGATGAATGAAGTCATTTCAACCAGCCGTAAAGAAATCAACGCCCATGCACCAAACTTTGCGGTGATTGATATCGATCCTGAAAAAATTCGTGACGTGATTGGTAAAGGTGGTGCAACTATTCGCCAACTGACTGAAGAAACAGGCGCAGTGATTGATATTGATGACAACGGTACCATTCGTATCTTTGGTGAAAACAAAGCAGCGACCAAAGCCGCGATTGCTAAAATCGAGGCGATTACGGCAGAAGTAGAAGTCGGCAAGACTTATACAGGTAAAGTGGCTCGTATTGTTGAGTTTGGTGCGTTTGTCAATGTATTACCTAACACTGACGGTCTGGTGCATATCTCACAAATCTCTGATGCGCGTATCGAGAATGTGAATGATGTGCTTAAAGAAGGGCAAACGGTGAATGTACTGGTACAAGACATCGACAACCGTGGACGTATTAAACTCACCATGAAAGGTGTGGATCAAACCATCGCGTCAACTGAATCTGCTGATACTGAAACGCCAGCGGCTGAATAGTTTTATTAAAATGTAGCTATCAAAAATTAAAAACCGCTTTATCGTAAGGTAAAGCGGTTTCTTTTGGGATAAATTTTGGCAAACGCTATGAAAACATCATTACAGTAATTAGAAAAAATGCCCGATAATAAGAAATAAGAAGGTTTTGACCTCGTTGGTATTTTACTATTTGCAATACGCCGATGGCGACAGTGAATCACTGAGTAGCCATCGATAAAATCTTGAAAACTATTTAAACTAATAGCGTTAACGATAAACCACCACATTCAAACTACTCACAGGCTGAAGATATTTTTCAAACAGTGGCAAAATATCTTCATCAAAACTTTTATCCTTTGGCAAAATGAGTTCATCACTTGCCAATATTGCCACACGGCGAATACCTTGATACCGCCCCCAATCAAACACAATTTTCTCTAACTTTTGTAACGCTGATACGATATACTCAACATGCGGCGGATTTTCGGCAAATTCTGTGATTGCCATATCCACGATGAACTGAGGCTTTGATAACGCCCCACCGACTGCCATACCCGCCAAATCACGCTGCGGGGTAAACTGTAACACATCACCGAGCAACAGCTGCGAACGCTCACAGGCTTGCTTGTAAACGGTGTAATGCTCAGGATATAGCGATTGGTATTTAAGTAAGGCGCGATGACGAAAAATACCTGACACCGGGACGGGCATGATGAGCGCTTGATAGCGGTCTTGAAACAAGGTTTTTTTATCGACTTGGGTCAGCACTACTTAGCGTTCCAGTTATTTGTTGGTTGTTATTTGTGGGTGGTTATTTGTTGGCGGCTTTTTGCTGTTCAAGCTGTGCAACTTGCTGTTCTAGCAGCTGGATACGCTCTTCTTTTTTACTACTCAGCTCATTCATCATACGCAGCTGGTCTTGCATCATGGTTTCTTGCTCTTTTAGCTGCGCGCTCTGCTCTGACAATCGACTCAGCTCTTCTTTGGCAAGCGCCGGATCTTCAGGTAGTGTCGGCGTAAGAATTTCTTCTGGCGTGATTGCCGGTAGCGCTGCGGTCGCATGGGCTGAGCTAGTGGTTGCCTCCGCTGCGACGGTTGACGCGGCAGGCAAGCTAGCGCTAGCTTGTGGTTTTACTATAGGCGCTGCAGTTTTGGGTATTGCGTGTGCTTGGGTCTGCGTCTGTGATTGCGCGGTGGATTTGTTGGGCTCGCTTGACTGCCCCATAAAAAACCATGCCAAGGCAGCCAGTGCCAACCCTGCACCCACTAGCAACCCAAGTTGATTGCGTTTTTTTAATGTCCGTTTCGCTAGTGGTTGACTTGGCGGTCTTAAAAATGGGTTTGGCGTCTGGGCGATAACCGCTTTAACTTCGGGTTTTGTTTTGGTTAATACAACGGGTGGCGTCGTTTCGATAGCCTCGATAGTCTCGATAATTTTTTTATCACTATTTTCATCACTACTTTGTGGTGAGATGGGCTGTGGTTGCGCATTATGTGTGTCCGATTCTAGACTTAGTTCTAGGTCTGGGTCTGGCTTAGCTGCTAACGGTAGGTTATCAATATCAAATATCAGCGCGTTATCGGTTGTCTGCGACGGTACGGGCTGTGACACTGTTGACGTATTGGCAGCGTCTTCGATAGTCACAGTGGTGTTGGGTTCAACAACGCTGGGTAGCTCATCTAAATCAAAATCATCAAAACTCAGCTTTTTGGGTGCGACAGTATCAGCCGCTTTTGTGTTATCTGCGGTATAGTCCGTTTTGCCATGAAGTAATTCGTCTTCCAACTGGTTTAAATCAATGGTATCTAGCGAAAACGCATTTTTGATTGCTGTCGTGTTTGGGGATGTGTCTGGAGGTATGTTTGGGTAGTTAGTCGCTTGCATCTGCGGCTGATTAGTTGTATCAAGCTGCAACGGATTATCTGACACGCCTGTCGTTGGATTTTCAGCCAGCTGTGATGATGGATTGGCATCTTCGCTAGTCGGGGCTATAGAGTCATTGTCTTTTTTTAGGCTAAATAATTTCATGTTGGGTCAATATCCCTATCCATGTCGGGCGGATCAGATGTCTGTACGATTTCATGCTAGGGATGTATATGCCAAGCTGGCATGAAAATGATGGTATACATTCGTTTGCTTGTTACTATAACAAACCGCAATCAAAAATAACAACTTTTGAGACAAAAACCTACTTTGAACGCCATACTTTGACCACCCTAATTGTATCAGGGACGCTTAAACTCGTTAACCTTATCAAAATTTACCCAGACCGCTTAAACTTGGCTTATTTAAACCTAACAATACCTGCGCTATCGTCGCCATAATGAACAGTTTCCTGATGATTAGATTGCTGAATTTCAATGATATCATCGGGTGTTGGGCGACGCTCGGTATAGCCACATGCCGTACATTCGATATACTCATCATACTCGGGCTGATATAGCTGAATCTGAACAACTTTATCCAGTGCTTTACAGCTTGGACAAGCCACCCCCGCCAAAAATTGACGTTTGGGGCGATTGGATTGATATCTCATAGTTTCTTCTTTTTACTAGCCTGTATTTTGACAACCGTGTTACCAAGCTTGGGTATTGGCGTTATCGGTGTCATCGCTCAGCAGTTCATCATAGCTGCTGGTTAAAAATCCCGAGTGGCGTAACAGCGCATCAATACGAGCTTCACGACCGCGAAATGCCTCAAAGTTGGCTTTTGCAGATTGGCTACCGCCTTTGGCTAAAATGTTATCACGGAAAGATTTGCCAGCGTTTTTATCAAAAATACTGGTTTCTTCAAACTTGCTAAACGCATCGGCTGACAACAGTTCTGCCCATTTGTAAGAATAATACCCTGCCGCATAGCCGCCTGCGAAAATATGGCTAAAACCATTGGCAAAACGGTTATAACTGGCGGTCGGCATAATCGAAACATCGGCACGCACGCTGTCGAGTAACGCCAATAACTGGGGATAATCGGGGGCTGGGGTTTTGGCATGTAATAACAAATCAAATAGCGCAAACTCTAGCTGGCGCAGGGTTTGCATGCCGCTTTGGAAATTTTTTGCAGCGAGCATACTTTGTAGCATGCTCTCTGGCAACGTTTCACTCGTATCGACATGACGGCTGATTAATGCAATCCCTTCAGGGTGCCATGCCCAGTTTTCCATAAACTGACTGGGTAGCTCAACTGCATCCCACTCGACGCCATTCACGCCTGCCACATCGCCCACATTCACTTCAGTGAGCAGATGATGCAGCCCATGTCCAAACTCATGAAAGAGGGTTAACACTTCATCGTGGGTTAATAAGCTGGGTTTGCCGCGCTGTGTACCCGTTGGCGCAGGGCTAAAGTTTGCCACCATAAAACAAACGGGTAACTGCTGATAACCGCTATCATCGTGTTGATAACGCGCTTGAAAGCCACTCATCCATGCGCCACCGCGTTTGCCAGGACGGGCATATAAATCAAAATAAAAACCACCGATAAGCTGCTGATGTTCATTAAAAACTTGATAAAAACGCACGTCATCATGCCAGCGCTGTGTGCTTGCAGTTTTATCTTCAATCTGAATGCCATACAGTTTTTGCACAATCTCAAATAAGCCTGCGATGACTGTCGGCACTGGGAAGTACGGACGGACTTGTTCTTGCGAAAGATTAAATTGACGTTGTTTAACTTTTTCTGCCAGATACGCCGTATCCCAAGGTCGCACCTCATCGCCCTCATCACCGATGCCAAACGCTAAACCTTCAACTTGCAGTTGTTTTAAATCTTGCATGGCAAAGGGTCGTGCTTTGTCTGCCAAATCCCGTAAAAACTGCTCTACAGTGTCGACATTGTCCGCCATTTTAGTGGCAAGCGATAACTCAGCAAAATTATCATAGCCCAATAACTGGGCTTTTTGTGCGCGTTTTGCCAAGATATCTGCCATGATATCGGCATTGTTAAATTCTAGCTGCGCTGACAATTCAGAGGCACGGGTAACATACGCACGATACAAGGTTTCGCGTAACTCGCGGTCATCGGCATACGTCATCACCGCAAGATAGACTGGGATATCAAGTGTCGCGACATAAGGCGTTGCCAATACTTGCTCCGGGAATTTTTCTGTGTATCGGTTACCCGCATCTGCCAGCATGGCAAGCGCAGATTCAGGCAGTCCTGCCAGTTGCGATTCGCTTAACGGTAAAAAGTAGCTTTGGGTGGCATCGAGCACGTTATCGGAGAATTTAGCCGATAGCGTAGATAACTCGCTGGCAAGGGTGGCAAATTGCTGTTTTTGCGCCTCACCCAAACCCACACCGGATAACTCAAAACTTTGTAGCGCCAATGTCAACGAGCGTTGTCTTGCAGGGTCTAAACGCTCAAAAAATGACTGATCGCTCACCACACGCTGATAGCGTTGATACAGCGGGAGATGTTGACCAACCGCCGTACCGTAGGCAGAAAGCGCGGGCAATAATGCATGGTGAAGTTCACGGATTGGCTCATCACTGACCACGCTATTTAAGTGCGATAGCAAGCCCCAACTGCGGTCTAATGCTAAATTCACATGGTCAAAAGCGATGATATCATTGAGCGCTTGCTGGCTGCTGAGTTTTGTATCGTTAACTTGGCTATCAGCTTGCGCAGCTTTGTTATCGAGCCTAGCTTCATCATCGAGCATAGTCAAAAACGCATGTCCATTCGCCAACGCCTCATCGATTGCCGTCTTGAGTCGCTCAAGCGCTAACTGATTAAATTCAACAAGGTGCAAATTTTTTGTCGGATTTTCTACATCATTGGTCATACTGTTTTCCAAATTTCTATCGCTCGTTGATGATTGAGAGTAAAAGTCGTCATTGCCCAAAATTTTAGCATAAAAACCGCAATGCTTGGCAAAGCTACCCCATTTTACTACATAGGTTTACTACATGCGTTTGCGACATAAATGTCGACAACCATTATATTGTGACAATTTTTTGTCAAAACAAGCCAGCCATACAATTTCACGTTAAAATAATGCCATGTTTATCATTGTGATTTTATTATGCGCTCACTAACACCTAAAAAAATAACACCTAAGCAAGTAGCATCTAACGAAATAGTGTCTAACCAAGTATCAGGCGCCCAACCACCAAAAAACAGCCTAATCATCACCAGTTATAACATCCATAAAGGCATGTCACCCCTCAATCGTTTTGTCAAAATGGAAGGCATCGCCGCTGCACTTGACCAAGTGCAATCTGATATTATCTGTTTGCAGGAAGTCCAAGGTCAAAATCTCAAACGGGTGGTGAAATACAATGAATTTCCCGACCAGTCCCAACATGAATGGTTTGGCGAGTATTTACAGCTTGAAAACAGCTATGGCAAAAACGTCGAATATAACCACGGTCATCATGGCAATGCGGTGCTAAGTCGCCATCCGCTTGACCCCAAACACAACGTCAATATCACAGTGAGCCGCCTTGAGCAGCGTGGTGTATTGCACTGCGAAATCCAGCCCAAAGGCTGGCATACGCCCATTATCGTGCTTTGTGCGCATTTAAATCTGATGGAAAATGACCGTGAAAAACAATATGAGGTGATAAGCCAGTATATCAATAACGAAATCGACCAATCCACGCCGCTGATATTGGCAGGCGACTTCAATGACTGGAAAAAATTATCCTGTCAAAAGCTTGGCTGTGACCTTAATTTACAAGAAGCCGTGCTGACTCACCATGGCAAACTACTGCCTACCTTCCCTGCCAAGCTTCCGGTATTAAGCCTTGACCGTATCTATGTGCGTAACCTACAAGTACACCGTGCTTGGGTGCATAAGGGACAACCTTGGTCAAATCTCTCTGACCATTTGCCGGTTAGTGCCGAAGTCAGTCTGCTACTAGATTAGACATTAAAAGATTAACAGATTAAATTTGCATGATTTTTGCACCAAGGTAGCCTAGCAATTTTTATAGACATGACTGTCAATTTTTGTCCTAGCAAAACCCGATTTGACGTTTTAGGCCACAGTCTTTAGACGTCAGGCTTTAGACATTGGTAAGCCAAATTGACGCTACACTGGAAACCCCCATGCAACCAAAATTACTCATTATTTTTGCGATATTAGGCATCACCGCACTCGCTATTTTTAACCTAATATCATCACATCGTACTCAGCAAGTCATTGCATCCAATCAAGCCAGTAGTAGTGCCGCCTCTGCGCCTTTAGCCATAGCATCAAACGATAATTCATCGATTGGCGAGCAGCCTAAACAAGTGCTTGATAAGGCAACAACAGATTTGAATCAAGCCGCTAAGACCTCATCCAACAACTTGGCAAGCGCAGAGAAAACCACGCAATAATAACTTGACGTATTAGCTGCTAGTACCACTAAGCAAGACTGGTTAAAGCGCATCAAGTGGCTAAGATTAAGTGGTCAAAAACGTTTTTTTGTTTTAGCAGGTATTTGTCTCAACGATAAAAAAAGGGCAAATTGTATTGCCCTTTTTTCTATTAACGAGATTTGTTGCGCGCGTTACTTTTATTGTTAGCGCTTTTTGCTTTCCTGGTGCTCTCATTTGGCTTAGATTGAGCGTTAGGATTAGATAGCGCGTTGGGATTGGATTGAACAGAATTAGAGGCCGCTTGCGATTGACCGCGACTTTTGCCTTTACCGCGATTATTAAATGACGATTTTTCCAGCTGTGCCACCAAATCAAAATCAATCTGCTGGGTCTCCATATTGACGGCAGCGACTTTGACACGGATTTTATCACCAAGTCCAAACACCAGTCCTGATTTTTCACCAAATAACTGCTGCGCCTTGTCATCATATACAAAGTAATCCTCGCCCAAATGCGAGATATGAATCAAGCCATCAATGAATAAATCGGTAAGCGTCACGAACAAGCCAAAATTGGTCACTGTGGTAACCACTGCATCAAACGCTTCACCGATATGGTCTTTCATATAATGCGCTTTAAGCCACTGCTCAACAAAACGGCTGGCTTCATCGGCACGGCGCTCTGTCATTGAGGTCTGTTCACCCGCATCTTCTAGTGACCAATCTGGCAGCGGCGCTTTTTTGCCCGTCACTTTGGCTTTGATGGCACGGTGTAGCATCAAGTCGGGGTAACGGCGAATCGGTGAGGTAAAGTGGCTGTATTCCTCATACGCCAGCCCAAAGTGTCCGATATTAGTCGGTGCATAATTGGCTTGCTGCATAGAGCGCAGTAGCACGCTATGGATACTAATCGCATCAGGGCGCTCGCGTGTCGCTTCAATGATACGCTGATAATCTGCCTGTGTCGGGTTTTCTTCAGGAAATGACAAACCAAAATGCTTCACAAAGTCACTGACGCGAGCGGCTTTTTCCGCCTCTGGGCTATCATGATTGCGATACAAAACCGGCAATTCATGCTTGAGCGAAAATTCAGCCGCGCAGGTATTTGCCAATAGCATCATCTCTTCGATGAGCTTATGCGAGTCACCACGTGTCCGTGCCACAATGGCGCTGATTTTGCCGGCTTCATCAAACTTGATATAAGTCTCTTGGGTTTCAAATTCCATCGCATGGCGCTGTTCGCGTTTGACCAATAGCACTTTGTACAAATCATAAAGTACATCAATCGATTTCTTGACCGCTTTATTACCGGTGATAGTGACAGGCACTTCGGCTTTGGGCGTTTCCCCTTGCGCTTGGGCAAAATAATCATTGACTTGGTTATAAGTCAATCGCGCTTGAGAGTGCATCACGCTTGGATAAAACTCATAGCTGGTCACATTGCCGCTACGCGATAGTATGATGTCGGCTACCATACACAAGCGGTCAACACTTGGGTTTAAAGAGCAAAGCCCGTTGGAGAGTTTTTCAGGTAGCATCGGCACCACAAAATGCGGGAAATACACCGATGTACCACGCTCATAGGCTTCTTGGTCAAGTACTGAGTTGGCAGTCACATAATGACTGACATCGGCAATCGCGACCACCAAGCGATAGCCACCGCCGCGACGTTTCTCGGCATAGACGGCATCATCAAAGTCGCGCGAGTCTTCGCCATCAATGGTGACTAGCGGTAAGGCTCGTAAGTCGATACGGTCTTGATAGTCTTTTTGCGTCGGCTCTTTATACGCATCGACTTGTTGCATGACTTTTGGGCTAAACTCATGGGGAATATCGTAATTTAGCAGCGTGGTTTTGATAATCAACTCACGCTCGTTATCATCGACCAAGCTTTCAGTAATTTTCCCCGTCGCGTATTCATGCTGGGTGGGATAGTCAATGATATCGACTTTAACGGGGTCACCAATTTTGAGTTGTAGCGCTTCGACGTTTTCTTCCGTCACCGTAATCGGTTGATGATTGTTTGGGCTAATGAGTTCTACAAAGTAACCATCGTCATCTTTTGCAAGTTTACCAATATATTGTAGCTGGGCATGGGATACCACCGACAACACACGACCCATCATACGACCACGGTTGTCGGTGCTAGTAGCGATGGCTTTTACTTTATCGCCATGAAATACCCAGCGCATTTCAGTTTCATTCAAAAACAAATCCGGCATATCGTCAAGCACAACGAAGCCAAAGCCTTTGGCGTGGGCAGCGACCACGCCAGTCACGGCATCGCTCTCAGTCAATGGGCGATAAATGTAAGGATTGCCACCGTCGGCATCACGGCTTAATTGTCCATCCCGCAGCATGGCTTTTAAGCGGTTGCCCAGTGCGTCGTACTCGTCATCATCCAAATCAAAAATCGTCGCAAGCTCGTGTTGGGTAGCTTGTCCGCGCTCAAGTAGGGTTTGCAAAATCAGTACACGGCTTGGAATTGGGTTGTCATAGTTGGCTGCTTCAACAGCGGCATTGGGATCTTGCCAATTTTTCATATTGTTGTCGTCTTTTTTTATCATTTAAACTCTGTCATGCAAATTATTTTATCACCTTCATTAAATGCTAGGGGAAGTATTATCCATCATAGCGATAAAATCATGTTAAAATTTTGTTGCTCAGCTTAGCTTTAGTTCAGGCTTTAGCTCAGCTTAGGTTGCTTTAGGCTTCATCGCATTGTATATGGGTGCGTTGCAAGCGTTTTTAAATGGTTGGTTTTAATAATGGTTCATTTCAAGTTTTAATGTAAGTTTTAGTTAAGCTTTAATATAACTGGCTTCGGTAATGAGTATTCAATGGCTAACGGTGAATCATCACAGTGACATAGACAGTGACATAGATTGGTCAAAAAAATAACAGAGGGGAACCCATGAAAGCAAGAATTTTAGCCGTTGGACAAAAAATGCCAGCTTGGGTACAGACGGGATTTGACGACTATCATAAACGTATTCAGCCCATGCTCAGCACCGAAATCGTTGAAATCCCCGCCTGCAAACGCGCCAAAAACCCTTCGCCTGCCGAACTTGAAAAATATGCCATTACCGAAGGCGGGCTAATTCTGCAAGCGCACCAAGCCAAGAATTCAGCAGGTAAACGCGAACAACTAATTTGCCTAGACGTCCGCGGTAAGAATCTATCAACCGAAGATTTAGCGGCTAAAGTTGGCGAAGCCATGCAGCTGGGTGATGATATGGCGTTTGTAATTGGCGGTGCTGATGGCATTTCAAAAGAGGTATTAGCCCATGCGACATTCAAATGGTCGTTGTCCAATCTTACCTTGCCGCATCCGCTCGTGCGTGTGCTACTGATGGAGCAGCTGTACCGCGCTATGACCATTATTCATCATCATCCGTATCACCGCGGTGATTATTTTTAATTTTTTCCAGTTAACCTGTTATGTTTGATTATGTATGAAATCGCTGACATGGCTTGTTTTTGCGGATTTTTCCCTTATTTAACCTATTAATCCTTTTTAGTTAATCCTTATTAATTCGTTATCATTTCTATTTATCACTGCAACTTTAAGAAAATTGATGGAAAAAACCGAAAAACAACCAATCAGCCTGCAGCCATTTTTACCCAAAACACCGTACCAGCTTTATACCTTGCCCAGTTTGTTTATTTCACATGGGGCGCCGACGATTGCTATCGAAAACAACCGTACTACCCAAGCGCTGAACAAATTTGGGCAAAATCTGCCAAAACCGCGCTTGATTATCATCATCTCTGCGCATTGGCAAAGCCAGCATCTAGAAATCAATGGCAATGCGGCGCCCGCTACTTGGCATGATTTTAGCGGCTTTCAAAAAGCGCTGTATACAATCGATTATCCTGTCAAAGGCGATAGCCTGATTGCTGAGCAGCTGGCACAGCAGTTGCAGAGTTTGGGCGTTAGCACATCGGTCAATCGACTGCGTCCGTTTGACCATGGGGTATGGTCGCCGCTGGTGCATTTGTATCCGCAGGCAGATGTGCCGATTGTGCAGCTTTCGCTACCGCAGCATTTTGATAGTTATGCGTGTTTTCAGTTAGGGGCTTTGTTGGCGCCCCTACGGGCAGAGCAAGTATTAATCATCGGCTCTGGCAGTGTCACCCATAATTTGGCGCAGGTACAGTTTGATAGCGGTGAGGTGGATGCTGAGGCACGTGAATTTAAATATTGGTTGATTCATCAACTCAAACAACATATGCCAACGGCTTTAGATTGGCGGTCGCATCCATTTGCCCATCACAATCACCCCACCCCTGAGCATTTATTGCCGTTATTTTTTGCGGCCGGCGCAGGCTCAAAGATGAGCATCGTGCATGAAAGTTTTGCCCATTTTAGTTTGGGTATGGATGTGTATCGGTTTGACTAACCCTTACTCCACATCCGCCACATCAAGATTTTTGTCGATTTGAAATACCAAGAATGCGCCGATAGTCATGAGCATAAACATGGTAATACCTAGCTTGGCGACGGGATTAAAGGGCAGGATATTTAAGATTAATCCGCCAAAAATACCGACGACAAAGTTAAGAGAGCCTTGCAACGCACTCGCCATGCCCGCGCGGCGTTTTTGAAATGCCAAAGCAATGGCACCTGAATTGGGCTGAGTCAGTCCTAATCCTGCAATACAACAAAAAATGCTGGCGAGCACCAACGGCAGCCAAGCTTGCGTGCCAAAGACTAAGCCTAGCAGCATCAAACACGCTGCTGCGATTACTTGCATCACCGCCCCAAATCGCAGCAAGCTGACTAGACGATAACGGTTCACCAGCCATTGGTTGACCTGTGTCAAACCAATAAAACCTGCCGCATTCATGCCAAAAATCCAGCTAAAATGCTGCGGCGTCACCCCATACCCTTCCATAATTAGCTCAGGTGCGGCGCTGATATACACAAACATCGAACCCATCAGCAGCCCTGCGCCAATCGCAGGATAATTAAACTGGGTATCTTTGAGCAAATCCCAGTATTGGCTGAGCACGTCATTCATCGGACGGTTGTTGCGAAACGCATCGGTCAAGGTTTCATGCAGAAACAGCCGGGTCAGCACGATATTTAAAATACCAAACCCCGCCAAAAACCAAAAAATCACCCGCCAACTGGCGACTTTTAACAGCAACGACCCCAAGCTTGGTGCCAAAATCGGCGCAATCCCCATCACTAGGACCATTAGCGAAAATGCCTTTGCCATTTGCTTGGGATGCAAGCGGTCACGAATCATTGCCCGCGACACCACTGTTCCCACACACGCGCCCAACGCCTGTAGCGTTCGTGAGACAAACAACACGTATTCATTGGTGGTGGTGGCACACATCACCGAAGCAATCACATACAGTACCATGCCCACATACAAGGGCTTAATACGCCCAATCCGATCTGAAATCGGACCATAAAACAACTGCCCAACCACCAATCCTACAAAATAAGCAGGTACCGAATTAGACATAAAAGCCGTTGCCACGCCAAAATCTTGTGCCATATTGGGTAAGGCCGGCAAATACATATCAATCGACAGCGGGCCGATGGCAATAATCAACCCCAAAATCATAATCCAAACGGTTGGATAGTCTAAGTCGTGCGATGGCTGAGGTTGCGGTGTTTGCGGTAGGTTCATAGTGATCAATTTAAATAAAAAAGCAGGCAAAAATCATAAGTCGGCTATTATAAACAAATTTTCCTAAAATATTTTTCGTTATCGTTTAGTTTATGTGAGCAATCAACCGTGCAGATTGGCTAAAACACCCCATAAAAAAGGCAGCCTATGCTACCTTTTTTAGCGAATACCTTGACAGCTTACTGCAAAAAAGTACCCAAACGTTGACCCATTGTCACCGGCACTGAATTATAAAGACCTGCGCCCCAAGCCATGCCCGCTGATTTTGGTAATACCACAATCGCCGTTGAGCCCAAATAAAACCGCCCAAGTTCATCGCCTTTTTTCAATGTCATGTGATGGGTTTGACGCTGCACGCGATCACTACGTTTGATTTTTCCTGTGGCCACTGTTTCAATCCCTGCCACAATCATCGCCCCGACTAGCACAACGCAAGCTTTACCAAATTCGGTATCAAACACACACACGCAGCGCTCGTTACGGGCGAACAAATCGGTAATGTTTTCAGCGGTCTCGTTATTGACCGAGAATAGCTGTCCTGGCACATAGATGGTCTCTACCAAGGTACCGTCAAACGGCATATGCACGCGGTGATAATTAGTCGGTGCCAAATATACGGTGACAAAACTTCCCTCTTGCATGGCTTTGCCAAGTTCATAATCCGCGAGCAATTGCCCAACTTCATACGATTTGCCTTTAGCTTGCAGGATTTGGTCTTTATCGATTTGCCCCAATTGCGATATCATGCCATCTGCAGGACAGATCAGCGCATCTGGGTCATCATCAATCTTGCGCGCGCCATCTTTGAGCTCACGGGTAAAAAAATCATTAAAACTGTCATACTGAGAAAAACTACCGCGCGCATATTCCTCTAGCTTGATGCCATACACCGAAGCAAAGGTACGAATAAAGGTTTTTTTCACCATCGGATGACGGCTTTGGGCAAGGCGACCTGCGATTTCACTGATTTTTTGTTGTGGGACAAGCGATTGTAACGTCGTAAACAAGGTCATAAGTTACTCGAGATTGGCATTTTAAAGTTGGCTTATTATAATCAAAATCCCCCTTAGAATCACGGTATATTAAACATTGGGCTACGAGTTAAGCGACAAGCTAGCTGTTAAGTTAAGACGCTTACGCTCAAACTGACGGATAGGAAAAATCATGAAAGCAGTACTACAACGGGTGAAATTTGCCAAAGTAGAAGTTGGCGAAGCGCCTCACCCACAACAAATCGTCGGCGAGATTGCACACGGCGTACTTGTTTACCTTGGCCTTGGGCATGATGATACGCTTGCGATGGGGCAAAAAATGATTGATAAAATCCTAACCTATCGCGTATTTGAAAATGAACTAGGCAAAATGGATAAAAATGTGCAAGAGGTTAATGGCGGTTTACTGTTAGTGTCGCAGTTTACCCTCCTTGCCAATACCCAATCGGGTAGACGTCCTGATTTTAAGCCCGCGATGGCGCCCGACACTGCCAAAGCTTTGTTTGCCCAGATAGTAGCGTATGCCAAGACGCAATATGGGGCTGTGCAAACAGGCGAATTTGGCGCAGATATGCAAGTCAGCAGTTGCAATGATGGTCCGATAAATTTTATTTTTGAACTGTGATGCGACCTGTGTTAAATATCAAAAACTGAGTCAAACACCGAATTTTTTACAACACCACAAATAAAAGCCATAAAAGCTTATCGTTGTCATTTTTTTGTCATATTCTGAAGTTGTAATATGGGCATTGTAATATTGTTGTCATAAAATTATTTTGACAAACAGTTGCCTATTTTTATCGCTTGAGAAATTTATGAAAAATGAAACTATTTTGGTAGTGGAAGATGAGCCTGCCATTCGAGAAATGATCGTGACCACACTAGAGATGGCAGGATTTGATTGTTTGCAAGCCTCAGAAGTCTCTCAAGCCCATCATTTGGTAGTCGATCATCGTCCCAACCTCATCTTGTTAGATTGGATGCTACCCAATGGGCTATCAGGCATTGATTTATGCCGCCGCCTGAAAAAAGATGAAATGCTCTCTGAAATTCCTATCATCATGCTCACTGCCAAAGGCGAAGAGGATAACAAAGTTCAAGGACTTGACGCTGGGGCAGATGACTATATCACCAAGCCGTTTTCCACCCGTGAATTGGTTTCCCGTATCAAAGCGGTATTGCGCCGTAGTAGCGCATTGTCAGGCGAAAAACCCATTGATGTGGGCGGCTTGTCGCTAGACCCTGCCAGTCAGCGCGTGAGTGCCAATAACAAAGCGGTGGATATCGGACCGACAGAGTATCGGCTACTTGCTTTTTTTATGAGTCATCCCGAGCGGGCTTATACCCGTACCCAGCTACTCGATCAAGTTTGGGGTGGCAATGTGTATGTCGAAGATCGTACCATTGACGTGCATATCCGCCGCCTGCGTAAAGTGCTTGAGCCATTTGGGTTTGCGGACTATATCCAAACTGTACGTGGCACAGGCTATCGTTTTTCTAATAAAATCGATTAACAATAGCCTAATTAATCGTATTGAAATTTTTGCCAACTTATCCCAACTTCGCTATAGTAAACTTTCTCAATGGATGCTAGAAAAATTAATATGTGGGCGAGCATTTCACCTGTCGTAACAGCTGGGGTTGCCGGGCTGCTGATTGGCGGGCTATTAGGGTTTTGGGGTTGGGGACTGGCGATAGGGCTTTGCCTGTATCAGCTATATTTTTTATGGTCGATACAACGGTTCAAAGCGTGGTATAACAAAAACCCCGATGAGCCGCCGCCTGCATTTGAGCCCAATCTTAATGTTATCGCCAGTAATATCTACCAAGTCAATCGCCAAGAGAAATTGGCGCATCAGCAAACCGTTTCGCTAGTGCAAAAAGTGCGCGACTCGCTGAGCGCATTGCAAGACTCGATTATTCTGATTGACAAAAACGACTGTATCGAATGGTGGAACAACTCTGCCGAGCGGCTTTTTCATTTTAAAGCGCCCGACCAAGGTCGCAATGTGTTGACCATTATTCGCAACCCGCTTTTTCATCAATATTATCACCACATTGAAGACTATCCCGATGGTGTGCGTATCCATAGCCCGTCTAATATCGAGCGCTATGTGCAGTGCAAGATTACCAAATTTGGGCAAGAAAAATTACTGCTGATTTATGATGTCACCCGTTTTCAGCATTTAGAACAGATGCGAAAAGACTTTGTGGCAAATGTTTCGCATGAACTGCGCACGCCGCTTACCGTCATCATGGGGTATGTGGAGACTTTGAGTGAACAGCCTGAGTTAGATCCGCGTATTGCTCGCGCGTTTACTCAGATGATGCAGCAAAGTCAGCGCATGAATAACATTATCAATGACTTACTGTTATTATCTCGACTAGAGAACGATGAAAAACCTGCTGAGCCCAAAGACATTGATATTCCCAAAATGCTGATGCAATTGTTTGACGATGCGCAGATGTATAACAAGTCATACGACCATATGATTCATTTGCACATCGACAGCACGTTACATATTTTGGGTTATGAAGATTATCTGCGAAGTGCGCTCAGTAACCTGATTACCAATGCCATGAAATACACCCCAAAAGGTGGTGAGATTAGTATTAGCTGGCATGAGTGTGACGCGGGGGTATGTTTTAGCGTGACCGACAATGGCATTGGTATCGAGCAGCGCCATATTCAGCGCTTAACCGAGCGTTTTTATCGCGTGGACACGGGTCGAAGCCGTGAGACAGGGGGTACCGGTTTGGGGCTAGCAATTGTCAAGCATGTCTTGTATCAGCACCATGCCACCTTGGATATCACATCCACAGTTGGCAAAGGCTCGACCTTTACTGTGACCTTTCCAAAATCTGCCAGTATTCCAACCCAATCCCTTAATCCTGCAAGCCCACAAAGTTAAAATTTACTTGTGGCTGACGTCCTTGCATGATATCAGCCATCGCTTTTGCTGAGCCGTTCGAGTGCGTCCAGCCCAAAGTGCCATGTCCGGTGTTGAGATATAAATTATCAATACGTCCTTGGCGATTGACCGCGCGACCGATAATCGGCACATTTGACGGTGTCATTGGTCGCAGCCCTGTCCAATAATTTGGCTGGGTCAAATCTACCGCATCCCCAAACACTTCTCTCACCCGCCGCGTAATCGCTTGGCAACGAACGGGATTTAGCTCAAGGTTAAAACCGTTAAATTCAGCCGTTCCTGCTACTCGCAAGCGATCGCCTAAGCGCGAGTACACCAGCTTAAACTCATCATCAATCAAGCTCACATAAGGTGTCTCATCGGGTCGCAACACGGGGTACGTGGCTGAATAGCCTTTGGCAGGATAGATGGGTAAATTGATACCCAATGCTTTGACTAAGGCAGGACTATAACTCCCTAACGCCAGTACATAAGCATCCGCGGACAGTATCTGTGACTGCGCTGGCAAAGCGGCATTATCTTTGCTGTCAACGGACATTACTTCCACACCGTCAATGTGTTGATTATGATAAATAAGTCGTTTAATGGCAGTATTAAATAAAAATGTTACCCCTTGCTGTTGACAAAGTGCGGCCAAGCGATGGGTGAATTTTTGGGCATCCCCTGATTCATCAAGTGCCGTATAAGTCGCCCCAACCAATTCTTTGCCAATACCAGTTAACGCAGGCTCTAATTCTATCGCTTTATCCACACTAATCACTTGCCGATCACAACCCAATTGCTGCATCCGCTTAGTGGGTGCTATCGCTGCTTGAAACTCAGCATGATCGGTATAAAAATGCATAATACCGCGTTTCAGACAGTCATAATCAATGCCTGTTTGCACCCTAACCTCCCCCAGTACTTGCCGAGAGTATAATCCTAAATTGACCATCTGCACCAAATTAGCATCGGCACTTTTCGCATTGCACTGCTGCAAAAACTGCCAACCCCACCGCCACAGCGCCCTATCAGGGGCTGTATCTTGTCCCGCGTTGCCCGACAAACCCAACAACCGACGCCAGCGAAACAACAATGGCGCATCTTCTCGAAATAACCATTTTAGCGCTTTATAGGGTGTATCAGGGTTTGCCCAAGGCGTAGCATGTGACACAGATATTTGCCCACCATTGGCAAACGATGTTGACAATGCAGCGCTACTTTCACGCTCGATTACCGTTACCTCAAACCCTGCTTGTCGAAGCTGCCAAGCAGTGGTGACACCCGCCACCCCTGCACCAAGCACGATTACCTGCTTTGTCATAACTTGCCTTACTGTCGTTAACTGATAAATATGTATAGATAAAAAAGGTGGATTGATTAGCAATCAATAAAAAGCCCCCAGTTATCATGGAGGCTTTTTTTCATTTATAAATAACATGGGCTGAAATTTTAATCTATCAGCGTGAGTACAAACCGTTATTTACTTAATTTACTGCTGATTTCACGTAGCAATAGTACTTCTTCTGAAGGTTCTGGTGCAGCCGCTTCTTGCGCTTCGCTTTGACGGCGTAGGCGGTTCATAGCTTTCACCAACATAAAGATGATAAATGCCAAAATAATAAAGTTGATTAAGATGGTGACAAAATTACCATAAGCGAACACAGGCACACCCGCTTTTTTAAGTGCATCATACGTCATGGCGGTGCCTGCAGGTACATCACCTAACACCACAAACATATTGGTAAAGTCGATTCTGCCGCCCATAATCGCAGAGATAATCGGCATAATAATATCTTCTACCAACGACGTGGTGATTTTACCAAATGCGCCGCCGATGATGACACCCACTGCCAAATCCATCACATTGCCTTTGAGGGCAAACTCTTTAAATTCTGACATCATACTCATATAACTTCTCCTACTTTCAAAATAATTGCTACAATCGTTGACTAAAAAGCCCTTATCATCATAAGGAATTGTGTAAAATTTTAAACCTTTGCTTTGCAAGCGTGTAGATTAAATTAAAAAAGCTTGTAACAGGTACAAGCTTTTTGTAAATAAATGTTAGGCTTTTTCAAAATTTTTATAGCTTAGCTCTGCTATTATTTACGACCGTTACGTTTACGCTCATTTTCAGTCAAGTATTTTTTGCGTAGACGAATTGATTTTGGTGTCACTTCAACCAACTCATCATCTTCAATAAATTCAAGCGCTTGTTCAAGGGTAAAAATGATTGGCGGCGTTAAAATAATCGCATCATCGGTACCACTGGCGCGCACGTTCGTCAACTGTTTTGCTTTGGTTGGATTGACTACCATGTCATCGCTACGTGAGTTTTGACCGACAATCATACCTTCATAGACTTCAGTTTGTGGTGATACAAACATACGACCACGTTCTTGAAGGTTAAATAGTGCATAGCCCAATACAGTACCATTCACCATAGAAATCAACACCCCATTTTGGCGTTTTGCCACATCGCCTGTTTTCACAGGACCATAATGTGAGAAACTTGAGGTCATGATACCGGTACCTGAGGTAATGGTTAAGAACTCAGAGCGAAAACCGATTAAACCACGTGACGGTACTACCGCTTCAATACGGATACGACCTTTGCCGTCAACTTCCATATTGGTCAATTCGCCTTTACGGTAGCCCATTTGCTCCATTACCGCGCCTTGGTGCTGTTCTTCAACGTCAAAAATCACATTTTCAAAGGGTTCTTGTTTCTCGCCTTCGATTTCACGAACAATTACTTCTGGACGTGACACACCCAGCTCAAAACCTTCACGGCGCATATTCTCAATCAATACAGATAAGTGAAGTTCCCCACGACCTGAGACTTTAAATTTATCAGGACTGTCGGTATCTTCTACGCGAAGTGCCACGTTATGAATTAACTCACGTTCTAGGCGCTCACGAATATTGCGTGACGTCACGAATTTACCTTCTTTACCCGCAAATGGTGAGTTGTTCACTTGGAAAGTCATCGATACGGTTGGCTCATCGACACTTAGCGCTGGTAAAGCTTCCACGTTTTGTGGATCACAAATAGTATCAGAAATATTTAACGCATCGATACCCGTGATACAGACGATATCACCTGCCTGTGCCATAGGTACTTCGATACGGTCGAGACCATGGTAACCCATGATTTGTAGGATACGGCCGTTACGTTTATTACCTTCTTTATCAACAATCGTTACAGGCGTATTGGTTTTAACTGACCCACGTTGAATACGACCGATACCAATCAAACCTTTGAAGTTATCATAGTCAAGACTTGAAATCTGCATACGGAATGGACCTTCCGTATCCACCTGTGGTGGCTCAACAACATTAACGATGGTTTCAAACAATGGCTGCATATCTTCTGCAAGCTCGTCAGGCGATAACCCTGCAATACCATTCATGGCAGAGGTATAAACGATGGGAAAATCTAGCTGCTCATCTGTCGCACCCAAATTATCAAACAAATCAAACACCTGATCCATGACCCAGTCTGGACGTGCGCTTGGTTTGTCAATTTTATTAATCACCACAATTGGCTTTAAGCCACGGGCAAATGCTTTTGAGGTCACAAAACGGGTTTGTGGCATAGGACCATCAACGGCATCAACTAATAACAACACACAGTCAACCATCGACATCACCCGTTCAACTTCACCACCGAAGTCGGCGTGACCAGGGGTGTCGACGATGTTAATACGGTATTCAACGCCGTCTTTAGGATTGGTCCATTTGATCGCCGTATTTTTGGCTAAAATGGTAATACCACGCTCTTGTTCTAATGCGTTAGAGTCCATGACGCGTTCAACTTCTGCGGCACGCTCACCAAAAGTACCTGATTGTTGTAACAGTTTATCGACTAGAGTAGTTTTACCATGGTCAACGTGGGCAATAATCGCAATATTGCGAAGATTTTTGATTGAATCTGACATAAAAAAATAGCTCTTGAAAATTCGGCTAGGAAGGGAAATTAAAACACGCGGTAGTATAACATCTTATCGTTAAAAATAGATTAAATTTATCTAAGTTGAGTTTATAGCTGATAATAAAAATAAAAAAAGCTACCAACGAGGGTAGCTTTTTTTAATTAATGGCTAATTATTGTACGTTCATGTCTTTAGTTTGAACAGTTGTGCCAGATTTGTTACCAGTGATGATAGCATATACACGACGGTTCATTGCACGACCTTCAGCAGTATTGTTGTCTGCGATTGGGCGGTCATAACCGTAACCCACTGTGCTAATACGTTGTGGAGCAACACCAAATTGGTTAACTAACATTGATTTAACCGCATTTGCACGTGCTTCAGACAAACGTTGGTTATAGCGCGCAGATGGACCAGTTTTTGAAGCATGACCTTCAATAGAAGCTGTTGAATTTGGATATTCATTCATTTTTTCAGCAACTTTTTGGATTTCTGGTTTGTACTGATCTTTGATGACAGTCTTGTCATTGTCAAAGAATACACGTAATTCCATACGCAACGCATCGTCAAGTGCGATTTCACGTGGGCAACCATCAGCATCTACAACAACGTTTAATGGGGTGCCTGGGCATTTGTCAACGCTATTTAACACGCCATCTTGGTCGTCATCACCATCAGTCACAACGATTGGCTCAACAGGTGTAGGCTCAACTACTGGCGCTGCTGGTGCCAAGTGACCACCTAGAACCACGTTAAGACCTGCTAATGCTAGACCTTCCCACCAATCGTTATCGAAGTTATAAACCGCACGACCTTCACCACGTAAGCTTAATGCGTCATTGATACGGTAGTAAGCACCAAGACCTAAGTTACCAATTGTGTCTTTAGAAGTGGCTTTGCTGCCATCATCAAATGCCATTGAGGTTTTTGATTGACCTGCACCGATTAACACATATGGCTTGAATGGGCTGTTAGTGTAGCCACTAAAGGTTTCAGTACCGATAGTAAAGTTACCTGAGTATGATTTTTGTTCAAACTCATGTCCGTTAACTTTATCGCCGTTGCCATTTAATGCGTCAGAATCAGTTTCACCGTACTCTAATTCAAGTGCGATAGTAGGTGTCAATTCGATACCAATACCTGCACCAGTGTACAAGTCGTTATCTTGGTGAGTACCAGCGAATTGCTCGCCTTGTTTGTCTTCAGTTTTGCTGATACCATCTACATAATGATAACCTAGTAGCAAAGGTGTAACAGTAACGCCTGCGTTAGCGGCTACTGGCATAACAGCTGCAGCAACAACTGCTAGAGCGATTTTATTTAGCTTCATAGAAGTCCTCCAAAGGATTGGCTCATTTTAAATTAAAATAACCTGAAAGTTAATTCACAAAATAACACATCAAAACACATGCAATTTATGAACTTGTTAAATATAGCTTAACGCCTAAAAATTGTGTTTACAACTCTTTTTTTTACATTGCTACACAATATTACACGAACATCACAATATGTTATATTTTTATTTTTTAGTAGCTAAGCTTATTAATTACGCTCGATACTAAGAATTCAACAACTATTATAATGATTCGACATTACACATCAAAACTATATACTTATCTTGAGAAGGATTTTAATACAGTCTATTTAAATTTACCATATCTTAAATTCATACTTTCACTAAATGATACATTCTAGTGACATTCACTTACTAAATAAAGGAGACATTTACGTTACAGTCACAACATTTTTTTCTTAATAATGTTTTAGACCAGTAACAATACGTATTTGAACATTTAAACCCATCTTAGCCTGTGAAAACCTTACTATCTAGAATAGACATTCCATTCCCTGATAACATCAGTCGTTTAGTCGCTTTCATTCACTTTTTAGCCACCAGCCTTACCTTATAGTTCAATATTTGTTTGTTAATTCTTTTAAACTCTATATAATAATGAACTAAAGTCGTTTATTGTGTTATCCCATCATCACTTAACTGGTAGCTTTAATAGAATGAATGAATAGAATGAATAATGCAAAAACCAACGTGTTCTCAATAAAAAGACAGGGGTTTACTTTGATTGAAACAGTTGTCGTTGTGGCTGTTTTATCTATCATCGTAGCGATGGCTTCGATTACTATTACCAACAGCTTAAAGCAAATGGAAGCAAAAAGCACCGCTTCAAGCTTAATGAATTTTTTAAGCAGCGCAAAACAAGAGGCGCTAATTTATCAAAACCCTGTCATCGCCTGTGTGGCTAGCGATAGCTTGGCTTGCGTGACAACTGGCGGTCATCAGCTGATTAGCTTTATCGATAAAAATAACAATAACAGCTATGAGGCAGCGGTAGACAAACTCAATCATCAGCTTACGTTAGATTTGTCCTGGGGGGTGCTGACGGCAAATATCTCGCTGAATAACAACTATATTATTTTTAAGCCAGAAAATGCTAGACCCATTGGTTATATGGGTAATATTCAATACTGCCCTTTAGATGGTAAGGTCGATAATCGACTAAAGGTAAGTTTTAGTAAAACAGGCATTATTAAATATAAGCCCTACTCAGTTGAACAATTTAATTGCCCCTAATAGCTAGGCTTTTGCTGTAAATGCTTTTCTCATTGCGCTCACCGCTTCGCTAAGTCCCATAAACACACTGTCTGCAATAATGGCATGACCGATATTTAGTTCATGGATGCCACCAATATCAGCAATGGGTGCAACGTTGTCACGGGTAAGACCGTGCCCTGCATTGACCAGTAAACTTGCTTTTGCCTCGTGGGCATGAGTCACGGCTGTTTTGATACGGCTGATTTCATGGCTAATTTTAACTTGGTCATGTTGCAAACAATAGTCAGCATAGGCGCCCGTGTGTAGTTCAATGGCATCTGCACCTAACGCAATGCTTTTATCAATTTGTGCCAACTCTGGGTCAATGAATAGTGATACTTGGGTCCCGACCTGATGTAACTGTTGAATCGCACTGGCTATTTTGTGCTGATTACCAATCACATCAAGCCCGCCTTCGGTGGTCAGTTCTTGGCGTTTTTCAGGCACAAAGCACACCCATGCTGGCTTAACATCACAGGCTATCGCAACCATCTCGTCAGTGACCGCCATTTCAAGGTTCATACGAGTGGTTATGACTTTGGCAAGCCGATAAACATCATCATCTTGAATGTGACGACGATCTTCACGTAAATGCAGCGTGATGCCATCCGCCCCCGCCTGCTCACATATTAACGCACCTGCCACAGGGTCGGGATACGCCACGCCGCGCGCTTGACGCAACGTTGCAATGTGGTCGATATTGACACCGAGTAAGGGTTGATTGCTGGTCATGACATGCCCCATTTTGTCTATGATTGATACTGAGTAAGCTTATTGATATTGGGTAAGCTGCTGCCAAAGTTCTCGGCTTTGCAAGGTTTGATAATTGAGTAAATTATCCATCAAATGGCGGTGCATGGCACTGATGCTATTGACCAATTGTTTGGCTAACTCAAAATCTTGTTGCATCATTTGGTTAAAGCTAGCTTCATCTTGCAAACATTGATACCAAGTTAGCAGCTGCTCACCTGTTAATGCTATGTCGGGTTTATCCAAGGGTAAAACAGGCATAAATCCTTGCTGTAGCTGGTATTGATAACGCTGCGATGGGACTATTAAATCCCCTAACGCATCTTTAGCAAAATCGAACCCATAGCCTAATTGTTCAAACAATACATTTTCAAAGCGCCTTAAATACCACTTTAAACGGGTCATGTCATGTGGCGATTGCGCTGGGTCGACAAACAGCGTTGCCATGTTTGCCAGGCACTGCTGATATGCTTGCCATATCTCAGCAAACGGCTCTTCAACAGGTAATAGTTTTTGCAAAATCTCGTTGAGATACATGCCTGCATACAGGCTTTGTCCTGTGAGGGTAATGTGATTTTGCAAAATCTGGCTTTGACTGAAGGTTTTTAGGCTGTTTTTACCATTGCCAAAAAATTGTATGGGGACAAATAGCGGTAAGTTTTTTTTACCGATACCATGTACTACGCCCCATTCTTCACTAAACAGGTAAACCAAACTACGGTTTTCACCATATGGCTTTTGGTGCAGAATATAACCTGTTAGCAGTTGATTGCGCATAGTAGCTTATTTGCCTTATTGCTTAGTAGCCCAAGCTCGTTAGCGCACGCTCATCATCTGACCAGCCTTTTTTGACTTTGACCCACAGCGTCAGCATCACTTTTTTATCAAACATTTTTTCCATGTCTTGGCGCGCTTCGATGCCGATTTGTTTGATTTTTTCGCCTTTATCACCGATGACAATCACCTTTTGACCCTGCCGCTCGACAAAAATCGTGGCATCGATGAAGGTCACAGCTTTACGCCATTTGCCTGTTTTTGGGTCTTGATGTGCGGGCTCATCCTTGAAGGTGTCGATTTGTACGGTTAAATCGTAAGGAATCTCCTCGCCCGATGCGCGCATCACTTTCTCACGAATGATTTCACTGGCTAAAAAGCGTTCTGAACGGTCAGTGACTTGCTCTGCATCATAGATGGGCGCTGCAATCGGTAAATGCTTACCGATGACTCGTACTAGCTCATCTAAGTTGTGCGCCCGTAATGCAGATACCGGCACGATATCGCTAAATACTTGGGTATCATGCAGTTTTTGTAGTAGCGCGAACAGCTGAGCTTCGTCCTTAATGGTGTCGCTTTTATTAATCACTGCAATCACAGGGACACCCAAATTTTGCACTTTGGCAAACACCAGCTCATCATCTTCCACCCATTTTAGGCTATCAATCACAAACAATACCGCATCAACGTCTGCCAAAGCCGAGGTTGCGGCTTTATTCATACGCTCATTGATAGCGCGCACTTCGCGGCTATGGATACCCGGGGTGTCAACAAAAATCGCTTGTAGTTGCTCGTTGGTCAAAATCCCCATAATGCGATGGCGGGTGGTTTGGGGTTTTCGCGAGGTAATCGACAATTTTTGACCCAACACATGATTCATCAATGTTGATTTACCCACGTTTGGACGTCCGACAATGGCTACATATCCCGTGCGAAAATCCACCGCACGCGCGGGTGCTGCTTCACTTTGCCCACTAAAGAATTGACTGATAACATCATGGTTGTTGTCCGCTGATGGATTGTCGGCAGCTGGGTCAGTGGTTGTTTGTTGGGTAGCGTCTGTTTGGTTAGACATAAAGTGGGATCTCAACATTGGTTTAAAGGGTACAAATTATTGTAGAAGAGTTTTGAGCAAATTTCAGTAAGCATTTCATCAAATTTGGGTGTTGACAGTATAGCAGGTTGGCAAATTAGCGCAGCGGAGGTAGCAAATCACTGATTTTAGTCAGCATGGCTTCGGCACAGCGCTGCTCGGCAATACGGCGACTTTCACCTTGGGCTGTGACTGACGCTTGGGTTGGCGCTATGGGTTTGGCGGTTTTATTGTCAAAAATAATTTCGACTTGGCAGCTGACCACAAAAATTTGATTGGGGGCATTGCCAATGGTTTCGATCACTTCATAGCGTGGCAGTGCAAGTTGGTGTGCTTGCAACAGCTCTTGTAAACGGCTTTTGGCATCTTTTAGCACTTTTTGTTCTTTCACTTTTTCAAACAAATCTTCAAACCACGCCAGCACACAAGCTTTAACCGTATCAAAATTTTGGCTATCAAGATAAATAGCGCCAATCAAGGCTTCAACGCTATCTGCCAAGATTGAGGCGCGCTGACGACCACCGCCTTTACGCTCGCCCACCCCTAAAATCAAATAATCTGACAAATTGAGCTGCTTTGCGATAATCACCAAGGTTTCTTCGCGCACAAGCGACGCACGTAAGCGACTGAGCCGACCTTCATTATAGTCGGGATAGCGCAAAAATAAGGCTTCTGCGATGATCACACCGAGCAATGCATCTCCCAAGAACTCTAATCGCTCGTAATTGTGTTCGCTATCAAATGAGCGATGCATGAGTGCCATTATGGGTAAATTTACATTATCAAACTGATAACCCATTTGATAAAACAGTGCGGTTAATTGACGCACTTGTGGCGGTAGTTTTTTGAGATTAAAGGTAGGGATAGTGATTGGTAAATTCATCTGCTTCAAATTGTTAGAAAAGTATTCGCCAGTGAAATCATCATATGGCTATCACTTACTTAAGATTGGGGCTACAAGTTCAATAACTATTGCTTGGCGACTTTGGCATCTTCTGCGCTAATGGTATCTTCAAAGCGATTGACGATATCGACGTTACCAAAAAAGTTGTTTGCTTCATCGTATTTCAATTTCACTGACATCGCACCTGGCGTATTATCCACCACTTCCACGACATCTTCTGCCTTTTGGCTGACACCGTTGATATTCCATTGGGAATTGACGTTACCTAAAAACTCTTTAACAGTTTCTTTGTTGTCATTGGACTTTTTGAGTTCAAATGCCAACGATTTTTTGAGTTGGTAGTGACCGACTTGGGCAGGGATAATAGCTAAACCGATTTTGGCACACACGACAATGAGTACAATCATAATCACGATACCCGTGACGCTGGCGCCGCGCTGATGACTGGGTAGGTTCATGCCGTATTCTCCTCTTACCATCGCTCAAGATAGGTTAATGTAAGCTTTAATTAATTAAATATTCTCAACAACAAAGGCTTTGATATCCAATTTTTTAAAGCAAGCGGTTAGTGTATTGCGCCATTGCGATTAAAAGTGGGCAAACTTAATCCACTGGCTTTGTGCGTCCACACATACACGGCTTTACCCGCTAGGTTCTCATCAGGTACAAACCCCCAAAAACGACCATCAGCACTGCGATCACGGTTATCGCCCATCACAAAATAGTGTCCTTTAGGCACTGTTAGTTGCCATTGTTGACCTTGGCTTGCCATCAATTGAGGTGAGGCTTGCTGCAAAAAGCTGGCATATTGAAACCAATTTTTGTCACCCAAATAGCGCACCAAATGTTGATGATCGCTACTGGGTGATTCTTGCATATACTGGGCTGTCTGTTCTTCTTGATTGCCCAGTTGCGCTGCTTGCTCAGCCGTCACAAGCTCACCAGTCTCAGTTTTACCTGGCGGATAGAGCTGCGCTGTCATCTTAGGGTCGGGAGTAAAGTTTGCTGGCGTGGTCGCAATCGCTTTACCATTGACGCTTAACTGCCCGTTGTTAAAGCTCACCGTATCACCACCCACGCCAATCACCCGCTTGATATAATAAATTTTTGGGTTCTCAGGATAGCGAAATACCACCACATCACCATGCTGTGGCGCGCCTAAATCAAGCACTTTGGTATTCACCAGTGGCAAGCGGATACCATACGCGTATTTATTGACCGCAATAAAGTCACCCGTATACAGGGTTGGCACCATCGACGATGATGGAATATTAAACGGCTCAATCAAAAACGAGCGTACTACGAGCACAATCGCTAAAATCGGGAAAAAATCATACGCCCATCGCACCGGCGCAGTCGATTTTTCCAATCCTTTGCTTTGCTTTTGCTTTAGTACCAATTTATCCAGTAGCCAAATAGCGCCCAAAATCAAGGTCGCAGGGACAAGAATCAAATTAAAATCAAAATCCATACTTGCCTCTACGACTGGTTATCCACTTTTAACACCGCCAAAAACGCTTCTTGTGGAATCTCAACACGCCCCACTTGCTTCATGCGTTTTTTACCTTCTTTTTGCTTTGACAGTAGTTTTTTCTTACGTGACACGTCACCACCATAACATTTAGCAAGTACGTCTTTACGCATGGCTTTGACCGTGCTACGGGCGATGATTTGGCTACCAATCGCCGCTTGAATTGCCACGTCAAACATTTGGCGCGGAATCAATTCTTTCATTTTTTCAACCAGCTGATTACCGCGATAGCGCGCTTGATCAGCATGACAAATCATCGCCAAAGCATCAACTTTTTCGCCATTAATGAGCACATCCACCCGCACCAATTTATCTGTTTCAAAGCGCTCAAAGCCGTAATCAAGTGACGCAAAGCCACGTGACACTGATTTTAGACGGTCAAAAAAGTCCATGACCACTTCACCCATCGGAATATCAAAGGTCAACTGCACTTGCTGTCCCATAAACTTCATATCAACTTGGATACCACGACGCTCGATACATAATGTCATCACGTTACCCAGATAATCGGGTGGCACCAGAATGTGACAGCGCGCAATCGGCTCACGAAACTCATCAATCAGACCTGGGTCAGGCATTTTTGATGGGTTATCGATTTGGATAATCTCACCATTGCGTTTTTTGATTTCGTAGATAACGGTCGGGGCGGTGGTAATCAAATCTAAATCGTATTCACGCTCAAGACGTTCTTGGATGATTTCCATATGGAGCATCCCCAAGAAACCACAGCGAAAACCAAACCCAAGGGCATCAGAGGTATCAGGCTCAAAAAACAACGCAGCGTCATTGACTTGCAGTTTTTGTAGCGCTTCACGAAACGCCTCAAAGTCACTCGAATCGACAGGGAACATACCGGCATAGACTTGTGGCTTGACCTTTTTAAACCCTGGTATGCTATCTACATCTGGGGTTTTGGCAAGGGTAATGGTATCACCCACAGGCGCGCCGCCAATGTCTTTGATACCGGCAATCACGAAACCCACTTCGCCTGCTTCTAAAATATTGGTCTCAAACGATTTTGGGGTAAATACCCCAATCGATGTCACAATATGCGTGCCTTTGGTGGATTTGATATGGATTTTATCGTCTTTTTTGAGCGTGCCTTGACGCACACGTACCAGTGACACAACCCCAAGATAATTGTCAAACCATGAGTCAATAATTAACGCTTGCAAAGGGGCATCCCGGTCGCCTTCAGGCGCGGGAATACGCTCAACAATCGCTTGTAGCAAATCATCCACGCCCACGCCTGTCTTGGCAGAAACGCGGGGTGCATCCATCGCTTCAATCCCGATAATGTCTTCGATTTCTTGAATCACGCGCTCGGGATCCACTTGCGGTAAGTCAATCTTGTTGAGTACCGGTAATACTTCAAGCCCCTGCTCAATCGCGGTATAACAGTTGGCAACCGACTGCGCTTCTACGCCTTGCGCGGCATCAACCACCAGTAAAGCGCCTTCACAAGCCGCCAGTGAACGCGATACTTCATACGAAAAATCGACGTGCCCTGGGGTATCAATAAAGTTAAACTGGTATTTATCACCGTTTGGGTGGTTATAATACAGTGTGACAGATTGGGCTTTAATGGTAATACCGCGCTCGCGCTCAATATCCATCGAGTCAAGTACTTGCGCCTGCATTTCACGTGCTTGTAGCCCCCCACACATTTGGATAATGCGGTCGGCAAGCGTGGATTTACCGTGGTCGATATGGGCAATAATAGAAAAATTACGAATATGAGATAAGGCGGTCACAATTACCTACTAACAAAAAAGTATATGATTAAATTTTTAGAAAAATAGCCTTATTGTAACGTATTTTTCTACAATCACCTACTGAATTTATTGTGACAGCTTTTGGGATGTCATAAAAAAAGATAAGCTTTGGGTGTCAATATCTGTTGCAGGCTTAAAACTCCAAACATTGCCTAAACCCTCCGCAAACTAGGCTTTTTTGACAACGCTGGATTTGAGTTTCATCGCGCCAAAACCGTCAATTTTACAATCAATATCATGATCATCGGCAGCATCATGGAGCAGACGAATGGATTTGACTTTAGTACCCACTTTAATGGGCGTGCTTGCGCCTTTGACTTTTAAGTCTTTAATAACCGTCACACTATCCCCATCTTGTAGCACATTGCCGACGGCATCTTTAATAATTTGTTCGCTGGCTGCTTCGGTTTCGCCCGCTTGCCATGCCTGCTGCTCTGCTTCAAAGCCACACATCGGGCAAATCAATAAATCACCATCTTGGTATGTATAATTTTCTTTACACTTGGGGCATGGGGGACAGGCAGGTAAACTCATAGCACACGCTCAATTATCTTAAAAAAAATTTAACAGTCGTTAAGTGATGTATTGTACGCGATAAGTCACATCAATAATAGTAATCAGCCAGCACAGAAAACCCTCTGACAAATGACCTAGTAACAGTAGTTAGACAAGCAGGACTTAAACCAGCATTTAGTCAAGCATAACCTAGTAAAGCATGATTGCAGTCCGAGCCCAATTGTGCAAAACTTTGATCATAATTTTTTTAGCAAATAAAAAGAGAGCCACCATGACAGATTTCGTCGTCTTTGATATAACCGGTGCCGATGCCCAAAAATTCTTGCAAGGACAATTAACCTGCAACGTCACCAAACTCAGCGACCAATTCCAAGCGACCGCGATTAGTAATCTCAAAGGGCGCGTTGCGTTGGGTATTTGGATTAGAAAAATAGCGGATGACGCTTACCAAATCGTCATCAGCCAAGACTGTGCTGATGAGTTTGCTAAGCATATCAAAAAATATGCGGCGTTCTCAAAACTCACCCTATCAGCCCCACGTGATATTTTTGCGGTTGTTGACAATGGGGTACCTAGTTTTAGCGAATCAGAGAATGGCACTGACACCGATGTTGACCGTAAAGCATGGCAAAAAGCGAGTATTGCTACAGGCAATTACTGGATTGTCAAAGCCACCGCAGGCTTGTGGCAACCCCAAGAGTTACGTCTACACCAACAAGGCGGTGTTGATTACGATAAAGGCTGTTATTTAGGTCAAGAAATCATTGCACGGTTATATTTTAAAGCCAGCCCAAAAGCTTGGCTCCACCGCGTAGCAGGTACCGGTGATATACCTAACCCAGGTGAAAAAATTGGCAGTGTCGATGTGGTCAATAGCATTGCTACTGACACAGGTTTTGAAGCCTTGGTGGTGGCACGTCCCGATGATATTGCCGCCAGTAATCTGACCATTCTTGAGTTACCTCAAGCGCTGCAACAACCGGTTGCGCGCCAACATTAAACACCCACCAAACTTGATTAACGTAAATGCGTTAAAATAAATCGGTTAAAATAAAAAAGGCATTTCGCTGATGCCTTTTTTAACTATTTTTTTTAGGGTCATCAATACCTAACCCACTTCAAAACTAAACCATTTTATAGCTAAACCTCTTTCATTTTATATTTATAGCTAAACCACTTCGCCAGCTACAAACCCACTTGCCCAAGCCCATTGGAAATTGTAGCCACCTAACCAACCAGTAACATCGAGCACTTCACCGATAAAATACAAATTCGGTTGTAACTGACTTTGCATGGTTTTTGAAGAGACTTTATCAGTAGCAACGCCACCGCGTGTGACTTCAGCTGTACGATAGCCTTCAGTGCCTGATGGCGTCAAACGCCAAGCATTGAGCTGCTCACCAAGCTGCGCTAACTTCTCGTCTTTAATATTGGCAAGCTCAGTCTCAGCCATGTCTTGCCACAATAAACTTTGCAAAGTAGTCATCACTTTTTTAGGTAGCGTCGCCGCGCCTATCTGGTCATTTAGCACGGTTCTAATCAGCTGTTTTGGGTGCTGTTTTTTTTGCTCGGCTAAAAATACTGCCATATCAAGGCTTGGGAATAAATTGATAAAAATCGGCTCGCCCACGTGCCAATAATTCGATAGCTGTAACATCGCAGGTCCGGATAAACCGCGATGGGTAAATAGTATGGGCAACCTAAAACTGATGCGCTCATTAAATGCAATGACCTCAAAACTAACCCCCGATAACGATTTAATCGCATCGCCAATCTTATCGGTAAAGGTAAAGGGTACTAGTCCTGCCGATGTTGGCACAATGGTATGCCCAAATTGCTGCGCTACTTGGTAACCAAATCCTGTCGCACCCATGGTCGGAATTGACAACCCGCCTGTGGCGACTACCAACGAGTGACAAGTTAAGGTTTGCTCGCTATTTTTTTGATTGGCTAGTTGATGAGGCTGTTGACTAGCTGGTTGATTGACAGTTAAAACAAACCCCGTATTGTCGGGTAACGCTTGGATTTGCTGGATGGTGGTTTTTAGTTGAATAGTTACTTTATAGGCGCGGCACTCAGTCAGTAGCATTTGCAAAATATCATTGGCAGAGTTATCACAGAACAGTTGCCCATGCTCACGCTCATGATAGGGAATCTGATACTGGCTAACCATGCCAATAAAATCCCAATTTAAATAGCGTGACAATGCCGATTTGCAAAAGTGCGGATTGTTACTTAAATAATGCTTAGGCTCAATGTCATAGTTGGTAAAATTACAGCGCCCACCGCCGCTCATAAGGATTTTCTTGCCCGCTTTATTGGCATGATCTAGCACCAGTACCCGCCGTCCACGCTTGCCCGCCGTCAATGCACAAAATAGTCCTGATGCCCCTGCCCCGATGATGATGACATCATACGCAAACGTGGACGGTGCGTTTGTTGACCCAGCGTGATTTTGAACCGTGTCAATCTTTGGTGAAGTATTTGGTGAAATATGTTGTTGCTGCATGATGACCGCTATTTATCAAGTAAAAGACCAAATGAGAATCTGCTTACAATAAAGATATTTGCCCAAGATCGGAAAAAATATCCCTAAAATATCTTGAGTAACATTGCAAAATTTGTGATTTTTTGCCAAACTAAGGAAAAGGCACTCTAGAATCAAGGATTAGATTGTATTGCATTTTCATAGTGAGCGGACGTTTATTGATGGCTCGTTTTATCGCTGTGTTGCTAGCCCGTGTTACTGCCAACTTGTCAATGTTAGCTTATCAACGTGAAAATGTTGTTTTTGAAGTTAAGCCCACTACCTATTTGAGCCGTTTGTCAGTTCGTAGCCATTTAGAGTATTACCCCACCAACCTACGAGTCATAACAAGGAATGTTTTATGAAGAGCTACCCTCATAGCGCTGAATTTGCTGCTAAAGCCAATACCACTCCCCAAAAATACGCCGAAACCTATCAAGAATCTGTGGAAAACAATGAAGCGTTTTGGGCAAAACGCGCTGAATGGATTGATTGGATAAAAAAACCCACCAAAATCAAAAACGTCAATTATGACCTAAACAATTTTAGCATTAAATGGTTTGAAGATGGTGAGCTTAATCTATCGGTCAACTGTCTTGACCGTCACGTTGCTGAAAACCCTTACAAGCCTGCGATTATTTGGGAAGGCGACCACCCCTCACTTCATAAAATTATCTCCTACAAAGAGCTACATTCAGAAGTATGCCGCCTTGGTAGCGCACTGCGTCGTAAAGGCGTCAAAAAAGGCGACCGCGTCACTATTTATTTACCGATGATTCCTGAAGCGGCTGTTGCGATGCTGGCTTGTGCGCGGATTGGCGCGGTTCACTCATTGGTATTCGGCGGGTTTTCAACGGACAGTCTAGCCAGCCGTATCATCGATAGCCAATCAAAAATTGTAATCACCGCTGATGAATCTGTGCGTGGTGGTAAACATACGCCGCTTAAACAAAATGTGGATCGTGCGCTAGACTATGACGGCACCGAATGTGTTGAAAATGTCATTGTGGTGTACCGTACCGGTGAATCCATCCCAATGAGCGGTCGCCGCGACATTTGGTATCACAACTTAATCGACAATGCCTCTGAAGACTGTCCACCAGAGCCAATGAATGCCGAAGACCCGCTATTTTTACTTTACACTTCAGGCTCAACTGGCAAGCCTAAAGGCGTGTTACATACCACCGGTGGTTATTTGACCTATGCGCTATCCACCTTCCGTGACGTGTTTGATATCAAAGACAATGACGTATTTTGGTGTACCGCCGATGTGGGCTGGGTCACCGGTCACACCTATGTTGTATATGGACCGCTTGCTAATGGCACAACGACCGTGATGTTTGAAGGGGTGCCGCAGTACCCAGATTGGGCGCGTATCGGTCATATTGTTGACAAGCATGACGTTACCATCTTGTATACTGCGCCAACCGCCATTCGCGCGATGATGAAAGAAGGCGATGATTACGTCCGTAAATCAAACCGCTCTAGCTTACGTCTGTTGGGCTCGGTGGGTGAACCTATCAATCCTGAAGCTTGGAACTGGTACTATAACGTGGTGGGCGAAGGTCGTTGTCCGATTGTTGATACTTGGTGGCAAACTGAAACAGGGGGGATTTTGATGACGCCAATCCCCAATACGGTTGATCTCAAACCAGGCTCCGCGATGAATCCACTGTATGGCGTCAAGCCAGCGATTGTCGATGCCGAAGGTGCTGAATTAACGGGCGCTGCCGAAGGCAACTTAATCATCAAAGACAGTTGGCCAGGTCAAATGCGTACCATTTGGGGAGACCATAAACGCTTCTTAGAAACTTACTTTAGCACCTATCCAGGCGCTTACTTCACAGGTGATGGTGCTCTGCGCGATGAAGACGGTCATTATTGGATCACAGGTCGTGTGGATGATGTCTTAAACGTCTCTGGTCACCGCCTAGGTACGGCAGAGATTGAAAGTGCGTTAGTATCGCATCCTTCCGTCGCTGAAGCGGCTATTGTCGGTATGCCACATGAGCTTAAAGGTCAAGGCGTTGCCGCTTACGTCATCTTAAAATCAGGCGAAGAGCCAAGCGAGATGCTCAAAGGTGAAATCAACCGTCATGTCCGTGGTGAGATTGGTCCAATCGCCAACTTAGACTCGCTCTATCTGGTCGAAGCCTTACCGAAAACGCGCTCCGGTAAAATCATGCGCCGTATTTTGCGTAAACTTGCCGCGCATGAATTTGAAGGTTTAGGCGATACTTCAACCTTGGCAGAACCAGAGGTGGTTGATAACCTCATCAATGTGGTTAAAGCTGATAAACAACCTGCTTAATGGCTTACCAAAATTGAAAAAACGTCTATAGCTATAGGCGTTTTTTTCATCGTTTTTCAATTGTTAAATATTTTTAAAAATCCAATTCAAATTTTTAATTTTAATGATGATTTAATTAAACCCAATTGCTTACAATTTTGAGCTTAATCATGCGATAATTGGTTATATTATAATGCCGACCAAAGGCATTTTTAATAAAACCAATATAACAAGGATAAACCGATGACTGATATGACTGCGGCCACAGCGCCATTAGATTTTAGCAAACCCATCAAATCGCGTGCTGCGGTAGCTTTCGCTGCGGGACAACCATTACAAATCGTCGAAATCGACGTTGAGCCACCGCGTAAAGGTGAAGTACTCGTCAAAATTACCCATACCGGCGTTTGCCACACGGACGCATTCACCTTAAGTGGCGATGACCCTGAAGGGGTTTTTCCAGCGGTTTTAGGTCATGAAGGCGCAGGTATTGTGATGGCAGTCGGTGAAGGAGTAACCAGTGTACAACCTGGTGATCATGTCATTCCGCTATATACGGCTGAATGTGGTGAATGTTTATTTTGTAAAAGTGACAAAACCAACTTATGCGTCGCGGTGCGTGCCACCCAAGGTAAAGGCGTGATGCCTGATGGCACTACCCGTTTTAGCTATCAAGGTCAACCAATTTATCACTACATGGGCTGTTCGACATTTAGTGAATATACTGTCGTTGCTGATGTATCGCTTGCCAAAATCAATCCTGAAGCCAATCCTGAGCAAGTCTGTCTATTAGGTTGTGGCGTGACCACAGGACTAGGTGCGGTAAAAAATACCGCTAAAGTACAAGAAGGCGATAGCGTCGCGGTGTTTGGGCTTGGTGGTATTGGGCTTGCTGTGATTCAAGGTGCCAAACTTGCCAAAGCAGGACGCATTATCGCGGTTGATACCAACCCTGAAAAATTTGAGTTAGCCCGTCAGTTTGGCGCGACCGATTTTGTGAATCCAAAAGATTATGACCAACCCATTCAACAAGTGATTGTTGAGATGACAGGTTGGGGTGTGGATCACAGTTTTGAATGTATCGGTAACGTCAATGTCATGCGCTCGGCACTTGAATGCGCGCATCGTGGCTGGGGTCAAAGCGTGATTATTGGTGTCGCGGCTGCAGGTCAAGAGATTGCCACTCGCCCGTTCCAACTAGTGACAGGTCGCCGCTGGTTAGGCTCTGCATTTGGTGGGGTGAAAGGTCGCTCACAACTGCCAGGTATGGTGGAGCAAGCCATGCACGGTGATATCCAACTGGCACCTTTTGTCACCCATACCATGGGTCTTGAAGATGTCAATACCGCATTTGATTTGATGCATAAAGGTGAGTCCATTCGTTCAGTATTGCATTACTAAACCATTACCAAACTTGGCATTATAAAGAATGGGAAATTCACCATGAAAAAAATTGAATCGCATAAATTGCACGGTGGTGACCTACAAGTGTGGCAGCATACCAGTGCGACCACACACACGGAGATGAAATTTGCCATCTATTTGCCACCCAAAGCTATCGCCCATGAAGCCACTGAAACAACAGGTCAAAAATGTGCGGTGCTATATTGGCTATCAGGGCTGACTTGTACTGAGCAAAACTTTATTCAAAAATCTGGGTTTGCTGAGTATGCCAGTCGTCACAACGTGATTGTGGTGGCACCCGATACCAGTCCTAGGGGTGTCGATTTGAGCGGTAACGATGTGCCTGACGACAGCGCTTATGATTTGGGGCAAGGGGCAGGCTTTTATGTCAATGCCACCCAAGCGCCTTGGGCAACGCATTTTCAGATGTATGATTATATCGTCGATGAGTTGCCTAATCTCATCGAACAGCACTTCCCTGCCAGTGACCAGCGCAGTATTTTTGGTCATAGTATGGGTGGGCATGGCGCGCTGATGATTGCCCTACGCAATCCCCAGCGCTATGCCAGCGTATCGGCTTTTTCCCCCATCGTCGCACCGTCACAAGTGCCTTGGGGACAAAAAGCCTTTAGCGCTTATTTGGGCGATGACCAAAGCACCTGGGCAAACTACGATAGCTTAGTGTGGATGAAACAGTCTGCGCATGGTAAAAAATTACCGCTATTGATTGACCAAGGTAGCGGGGATGAGTTTTTGGCTGAGCAGCTCAAACCTGAGCTCTTTGCGCAAGCTGCCAAAGATGCCAATTATCCGATGACGCTACGTATGCAGGACGGTTATGACCATAGCTACTATTTTATCAGTAGTTTTATCGCTGACCATTTTGCGCACCACGCCGCTGCTCTTCAAGCTTAATCATACAATTTTAATCACACAATCACTTGTCACACTACCTTGCTGACAAGTGATTGACCATTTTGCCATCGCATTACCCCCTCCGACATTTAAAATAACAACAAATTTGCGATGATCATTTTGTCCGCGATCCTATCTGATAAGGAAGATTGTCATGGTTGACAAGCGCACTGATATCACGGTAACCCCTACCCATAAAGAGCCCTATTTGCAAGGCGTTGTGTTTCGCTACAGCGTGTTTGTCATTGCCTTTGCTATCCTTGCCCTGGGGATTGTGCTACTCAAGTGGTGGCTGATAGTGATTGGTCTGGTGGGCTTTGTGGTGGGCATTTATGATTTGATGCAAGTACACCATGCCGTCTTGCGTAACTATCCAATCTCGGGACATATTCGTTATCTATTGGAAGAGTTCCGACCTGAACTGCGCCAGTATTTGATTGAAGATGACCAAGCCGCCGTGCCGTTTTCGCGCCAGCAGCGTGCGCTTGCCTATCAACGTGCCAAAAACGTCAGTGATACCAATGCCTTTGGTACGTTAGAAAATCTATACCAGTCTGGCAAAGAATGGTTTTTACAATCCACCCTTAGCTATCCCCTCAAAGAAACCAATTTTCGTATTCTGGTGGGCGGTGAACGATGCCTACAGCCCTACTCGATGTCGGTGTTTAATATTTCTGCCATGAGTTTTGGCAGTCTTTCAGCCGCGGCAATCGAAGCGCTCAATCAGGGCGCAAAACTCGGTGGATTTGCTCATGATACAGGTGAAGGTGCGATTAGTCCGTACCATAAAAAACACGGCGGCGATTTGATTTGGGAGCTGGGTACCGGGTATTTTGGATGCCGTAATCACGATGGCACGTTTAGTCCCGAGAAATTTGCTGAACGCTCGCGCATTGAGCAAGTCAAAATGATTGAAATAAAGCTGTCGCAAGGGGCAAAACCTGGTAAAGGCGGGGTGTTGCCCAAAGAAAAAATCACCCCCGAAATTGCCGAAACCCGTGATGTGCCGATGGATGCAGACTGCGTTTCCCCAGCCAGCCACTCAGCCTTTACTACCCCCCGTGAGATGGTGCAGTTTTGGCAACAGCTGCGTGAATTGTCAGGGGGCAAGCCGGTCGGTTTTAAGCTGTGTGTCGGGCAGCCTTGGCAGTTTATGGCGATTGTCAAAGCCATGATTGAAGCAGATAATTACCCTGATTTTATCGTGGTTGATGGTGCAGAAGGCGGTACAGGGGCTGCGCCTGTTGAGTTTATGGATAATGTTGGCATGCCGCTACTCGATGGCTTTTTGCTTGTGCACAACACGCTGGTGGGTGCGGGGGTGCGTGACAAAATCAAAATCGGTGTCAGTGGTAAAATCATCTCTGCCTTTGATATCGCTCGCATGCTAGCACTGGGTGCAGATTGGTGTAACTCCGCGCGTGGCTTTATGTTTGCGGTAGGCTGTATCCAATCACGTGCGTGCCACACCAACAAATGCCCAACTGGGGTTGCCACCCAAGACCCGTATCGTCAGCGGGCATTACATATTCCTGATAAGGCACAGCGGGTCTATAATTTTCATAAAAATACGCTTAAATCATTGGCAGCGATTGTCGGTGCGGTGGGTTTAAAACACCCAAAAGATTTACAAGCGTATCATATCGCCAGACGACTGGAAAATGGGCAGATTAAGCTATTATCCAAGTTTTATTATTTTACGGAACCTGGCGTGTTACTGAATTTATCGGCGCGCTCAGATGTTTTTAACCAAATGTGGGTCATGGCAAATCCTGATAGTTTTTTGGCAAATAACGAGGCGTTAATTGCTTACAATCACGATGTGCGTCACGCCCATGACCATAACGAAAAGCGCTTTAATGAAGGCAATTATCCTGAGCGTATCGACAGCTTTGATGAAACCGCAAATAGCTACTATACCTATGATGATGACCCTTCATAATACTTTGTCCACAAAAAAACCGCTAACGATTAGCGGTTTTTTTGTGTCAGCTTAGCTTATTCCACCGTGACGCTCTTGGCCAAATTACGGGGTTTATCAACGTCTGTACCTTTGGCAAGCGCAACATGGTAAGACAACAATTGTACGGGAATGGTGTGTACAATAGGCGATAACACGCCAATATGACGTGGGGTGCGAATCACGTGTACGCCTTCACTATCGGAAAAATCACTGTCAAGATCGGTAAATACAAACAACTCACCGCCACGCGCCGAGACTTCTTGCATATTGGCTTTGACTTTATCAAGTAGGCTGTCATTTGGCGCTATCACCACTACAGGCATGTTTTCATCAACCAATGCCAGTGGACCGTGTTTCAACTCGCCAGCGGGATAGGCTTCTGCATGGATGTAAGTGATTTCTTTGAGTTTCAATGCGCCTTCTAATGCAATCGGGTAATGAATACCACGTCCCAAAAATAGCGCGCTTGGCTTATCAGCAAATTTGCTTGACCAGCTGCTAATCTGTGGCTCAAGATTGAGCGCATATTGAATATCATTGGGCAAGCTACGCAGTGCATTGGTGTATTCGACCAGTTTAGTGTCATCCACATAGCCACGCACACGACCGAGTGTCACCGCTAAACCAAATAAAGCGACTAACTGGGTAGTAAAGGCTTTGGTTGAGGCGACCCCAATCTCTGCACCGGCTCGGGTATAGACTACTAGCTCACTGGCACGAGGCAAGGCGGATTCCATCACGTTACAGATGGATAGACTATGTTTGTGACCCAAGGCTTGTGCGTATTTTAGCGCCTCCATGGTATCTAGCGTTTCCCCTGATTGCGAGATGGTGATAATCAATTGTTTTGGATTGGCGATCACCTCACGATAACGGTATTCACTGGCGATTTCGACATCGGTGGCAATTTTGGCAATACTTTCCAACCAATATTTGGCGGTCGATGCAGCATAATACGATGTGCCACAGGCAAGAATCTTAATACTGTCGATATCATTGAAAACGGCTTCAGCATTTTCACCAAAGTTGTTGGCGATAAACCCGGCATCCAAAAAGATTTCGGCGGTATCTGACACTGCTTTTGGCTGCTCGTAGATTTCTTTTTGCATAAAGTGACTATAAGCCCCTAGTTCAAGAGACGCTAATGACACTTGCGAAGTAGTAGCTTTGCGGGTCGCTGGATTGCCTTGTTTGTCAATCATTTGTGCCACGCCATCTGCCGTCAACTGGGCAATATCACCATCTTCAAGATACATAATTTGACGGGTAAAGGCGACAACTGCTGAGACATCCGATGCGATAAAGGTTTCATGCTCACCTAAGCCGATGAGTAATGGACAGCCCATACGCGCCACCACCATGTTTTGTGGCATATCGTTGGCAATCACCGCAATTGCATAGGCACCATGAAATTGCTGGGTCGCCGCTTGCACCGCTTTGAATAAATCGCCGCCGTTTTGTACGTAGTGCTGGTGCACTGCATGGGCGATGACCTCGGTGTCGGTTTGTGACTCAAAATGATAGCCATTTTGCTGAAGGCGGGCGCGCTCGGCTTCAAAGTTTTCGATGATGCCGTTATGTACCACCGAAATCAAATCACCCGAGATATGCGGATGCGCGTTTGGCTCAGTGACACCGCCGTGGGTTGCCCAGCGAGTGTGACCAATGCCAGTGTGACCATACACGCCGCGCTCTTTGGCAGCGGCTTCCATTAAGGCAACACGCCCCACTCGGCGCACGCGTTTGAGTCCTTCATTGGTTTGCACCGCAATACCCGATGAGTCATAACCCCGATATTCTAGGCGTTTTAAGCCATCGGTTAAAAAATCTACCACATTGTCTTGCGCACGAATGGCGCCAACGATACCGCACATAACTGTTCCTTAGTATCCAGTTTTTGGTGTGAGCAATCAAATTTGACTGCTGTGAAAAACAATCCCCCCGTTTACACAGTCGTTAGATTGTTTTATTGTTGCTTAACCAAACGGCTTTATCGTATAAAGCAAGTCTATGGTATTAAGCAAGAATATGTTAAATTTAGGCAAAAATTCAAATATCAAGATTTTTTTTCAGGACGTTGCCAACCCTCAATCGTGACTTGTTTGCCACGGGCGATAGACAGTTTTTCGGCAGGGCAGGCTTTACTGATGGCACTACCAGCGCCAATGGTGGCACGGTCGCCAATGGTCACAGGGGCAATCAGCACCGCATTTGAGCCAATTCTGACCTCATCACCGATTTCGGTTTTAAACTTATTGACGCCATCATAATTGGCAGTGATAGTGCCTGCGCCGATATTGGTCTTTTGTCCAATGGTGGCATCGCCCAAATACGCCAAATGATTGGCTTTGGCACCGCTTGCCATTTGGGTGTTTTTAAGCTCCACAAAGTTACCGATATGCACCTCTTTGTCAGTGACCACATTGGGGCGCAGCCGAGCAAATGGTCCGATTTGGTTGTCTTCACCCACTACCGCATTGTCAAATAGACTGTAAGGTTGCACCACAGTGCCACTGGCGATTTTGCTGTTTTTGATGATACAACCTGCGCCGATTTTGACGTTATCACCTAGCTCACAGTCACCTTCAATGATGACATTAATATCAATTTGCACATCTTTGCCAACTTTGAGCGAACCGCGTAAGTCAAAACGGCTTGGGTCAATCAAATGTACGCCTTGTTGCATTAGCGCTTGGGCTTGATGCGTTTGCCAAGTACGCTCTAGATTTGCCAACTGCAGACGGTCATTCACGCCTTCGATTTCAAACTGATGGGTCGGCGATACGGTAGCGATTTCGATGCCGTCATCTACCGCCATTTTGACGATATCGGTAAGATAGTATTCGCCTTGGGCATTGTTATTGGTTAAGTTATTGAGGTACTTGTGCAAAATATCATTGGCGACACAGTACACACCGCTATTGATTTCAGTGATTTCTCTTTGCTCATCGTTGGCATCTTTTTCTTCAACAATCGCGATTACTTGGTTGTTGTCACGCACAATACGACCCAAGCCAAACGGGTTGGCTAAGTTTAGGGTCAGCATGGCAAAACGGCTGTCTGTATTTGCCAATTTCTCTAAGGTATCGACGCCAATAAGTGGCACATCCCCTGATAAAATCAAGCTTTTCCCATCCGTAGGCAACACCGGCAAAGTCATTTGCACCGCGTGACCCGTGCCCAATTGCTCAGCTTGCTCGACCCAATCAATTTGTTCATCGGCAAAGGCATCTTTGACTTGTTGACCTTCAAAACCATAGATAATGATATTTTTTTGGCTACCCAATTGTTTGGCAGTGGCGAGTACGTGATGTAGCAAAGGCTTGCCTGCTAAGGGTTGTAGGACTTTTGGCTTGCTTGATTTCATGCGAGTGCCTTTGCCGGCTGCCATGATGATGGTGGTTAAGTTGGTCATGGGAATTCCTTATTCTTTTTTAAACTAATTTTAATGATACAACAGGTTAAACATAAGTAACGAGCACACTTACAAAGACTATTAGCACAACCCCTGCCATCAGCCCCGCCAAAATGTCATCAATCAAAATACCAAAACCGCCGCTCACATTTTTATCCACCCATTTAATCGGAAAGGGTTTTAGAATATCAAAAAAACGAAACGCGACAAATGCAGCAAAATATAATAACAGTAAACTTAACTGATGACCTTGCAATAAATCATCATCGTAGAAATGCAGCCATAAAATTGGCAAAAGTGACACCCACATACCGACCCATTCATCCCATACGATATGCGGGTCATCGTGTACACCCATCAAATCAGACGTTTTACCGCAGATATAACTACCGACTAGAGCGCCCACCACTGTAACCGCCAAAAATCCCCAAAAACCCAGCCATAACATCGGAATGGCAACCACCAGCCCGCCCACTGTGCCCCACGTCCCAGCAGCGCGCTTTGGCAATCCTGAGCCTAAGCCGATACCGAGCCAATAAATCAGCTTTTCCCAAACGCTCGCGGTTGGCGGACAAGGCGGGCAAACATTGGCTTTACGGACGTCGGGTTTATGCAGTTGAGTCATAGGGAGTTCTTTGGCTAAAAATGCTGATAGCCAGTGATCGAAAATTCAATTGGTTGGTTATTATAAGTCAGCCTCAAGCCGTTTTCTGTGACAATTTTGCCAATGGCAAAAATTTTATCCGAAAACTGTTGATTAAATTTGACAAAATTTTGCTCGCTCATAGTAAAGCAGAGCTGATAATCATCGCCGCCATTGAGCTGATGTTGCCACTTTTCAGTATTTGGTAAGGCTTGTAATCGTGGATGCGTTGGAATATTGGCTAAATCGACCACCGCACCCACCTGTGATGCGGTTAGAATATGACCCAAATCCTGCCCTAGCCCGTCTGAAATATCAATCATGCTATGGGCAAACCCACGTAATTTTTGCCCTAGCTCAACTTGCGGAACAGGTAAATCGAGTGCTGACTGTAAAGCGATTGGTTGTAAAGCGATATTGTGCTGCTCAGATTTTTCAGCGTTTAAAATCTGCTGTAAGGCAAAACTTGCTGAGCCAATCTCACCGCTCACACAGATGATATCATCGACTTTTGTGCCCCCTCTGGTAATAGCTTGCCCAGTTGGCACAAAACCCAGTGCAGTGACAGAGATGGTTAAGGTGTTAGATTGGGTGGTATCGCCACCGATGAGCTCGACATCAAATCGGTTGCAAATGTCCGCGATACCTTGGGCGAATGGTTTGAGCCAGTCATCCTGTGCAAGCTTAGCGGGCAAGCTAATACCCAGCAATATCGCATAGGGCGTCGCCCCCATCGCTGCCAAATCGGATAAATTGACCGCGACCGATTTATAGCCGATGGCATAAGCGGATGTTGATAAGGGAAAATGCCGACCTGCAACCAGCGTGTCAATACAGCTCACCAGTTCGCAATCGCTTGGCATACTGCTTATCGCGCAATCATCCCCGATACCCACTTGGGTCAAAGGATTGTTGCGCGTACAGTGTTGAAAATGTTGATAAATCAAAGAAAATTCGGACATCTTAGCCATCCGTATCGAGCATAAAAGGACGTAGCGAGTACGCCCTTTACGGTATTATTTTTCTTCTTCAGTGGTCGCTTGCGATAGCGGCTGCGGCGCATCCTCTGTTTTGGCTTTTTTGGCATCTGCCTCTACTTCAGGCATACGCGCGTCTTTGGCGATTTTATCCATTACCACATGAATCATTTTATAACCATCTGATGAGCCAAAATGGGTGTTGAGCTGAATCGCTTCATCAATCACTACTTTGTAAGGCACTTCCAAGTGCTGCTTCATCTCATACGCACCGACAAGTAATACCGCTTGCTCAACTTTATCTAGACGTGTCCAAGGACGATCAAGTAAGCTGTCGATATAGGCGATTAAGTCATCGCTTTGCTCAATGATTTTGCTCAGCAGCTCGTGATAATAGCCCAAATGCACGGTGTGCATGGCATTCTCACTGCGGGTATGCGCTTCGATTTCGTGCGATGGATTGCCTGTCAACAGCCATTCATATAACCCTTGCACCACAAAACGGCGTGCTTTACGAATCGCGGTCAGGCTGGTTTTATAATTGACGGCGTTGTCTTGACTCGCCTGCTCTGGTGAGGTGTGGGTTGAATTGTCAGTCATATTGCTACCTTATTCACCAGCCATTTGTGCGTCAATTTGACCCAATACGTTAATCATCTCAAGCGCGACCATGGCTGCTTCTGAGCCTTTGTTACCTGCTTTGGTGCCAGAGCGCTCAATGGCTTGTTCAATGCTGTCCGTGGTCAAAATCGCATTAATAACAGGCACGTCATAATCCAACCCAATCGCGCCCAAACCTTTGGCAGATTCACCAGCGACAAAATCAAAGTGCGGCGTGCTACCACGAATCACCGCGCCTAAACCGATGATAGCGTCAAATTTATCGGTTTGTGCCATACGGGCAACCGCCAGTGGAATTTCCCAAGCACCCGGTACACGCACGACAGTAATATTGCTACCTGCGATACCATGACGCAGTAAGGTATCAATCGCGCCGCTGACCAAACTTTCTACCACAAAGCTGTTAAAACGTCCTACCACCATACCGATTTTGGCGTGGGCATTGGTGTGTAATTCACCGCTGATATGCTGTACTTGGGCGAGTTCGTTTTGAAGATTTGCCATGATGATTACCTTTAAATTGTAAAAATTAGAATCTGATTTTGCTAGGTATGATACCATTTTTGTTAGGTTTATTCATGTTATTTAGCATGACCCTAGGTTACTTCCCTTAAAATAAAAAATCCGCCATAGCGACGGACTTTTATACAAAACAATTAAGCTTATTGGGTCAAAAAGCTTGGTAATGCTTTATGACGTTTTTCCAATTCTTTCGCTTTTTTCTTACTGACACCGCCCAATACCTCAATGGCATGACGCAGGCGCTGCAATGTCATATCCGCCCCAATCAAATACATTGAATTCATCACAGGCGTGCTTGACTTGCTACCTGCGATGGCAATAAAAAATGGTGACATAAAATCACGCAACTTAATGCCCATCTCGCCTGCCAAACCAGACAATACCGCTTGGATATGCTCCTCCGTCCATACAGGCAGGGTTTCTAACTGCCATTGCGCAAGTTGTAGAATCTCCACGGTTTGCTCAGTGGATAACACTTTATGCTCAAAATCCACATCACTAATCGTTGGCAAGTTTTGGAAATAAAAGCCCGACCAATTCACCGCATCCGACAACAAGTTAATGCGTGGCTGAATGGCTTTGGCAATCGCGGTAAGTTTGTCGCTGTCGTTTGCCCAATCGAGAATTTTGGTTTTTAAGGCTTCGGGTGACAGTGAACGCAACCATTCGCCATTGAGCCAAGTGAGTTTTTCCACGTCAAAAATCGGACCGCCAAGCGACACCCGTTTGATGTCAAAACTGGCAATCATTTCATCCAAGGTGAATTTTTCGGCTTCATTTGGCATGGAGTAGCCCATCCGTCCCAAGTAGTTGAGCAAGGCTTCTGGCAACACACCTGCATCACGGTAATAAGTGATAGATGTTGGGTTTTTGCGTTTGGATAGTTTGGATTTGTCGGGGTTTCTGAGCAGTGGCATATGACAGAGTACTGGCATATCCCAACCAAAATATTTATACAACAGTTGATGTTTTGGGGCAGAGTTAATCCACTCTTCGCCACGGATGACGTGGGTAATCTGCATCAAATGGTCATCGACCACGTTCGCCAAATGGTAGGTTGGTAGACCGTCGGTTTTGAGTAGCACTTGCATATCCACTTGTGACCAAGGAATCTCGACCTCCCCACGTAGCATATCGTCAAATTTACATACACCCTCGTCTGGCACACGCATACGAATGACAAATGGTTTGCCTTCGGCGGCGAGCTTGTCCGATTGTTCACGGGAAAGGCTCGCATAGCGACCGTCATATTTTGGCGTTTCACCCCGCGCCATTTGTTCGGCTCGCATTTGATCTAACTCTTCGGCTGTGGCAAAACAGCGAAATGCATGGCCTTTGTCCAGTAGTTCTTCGGCGTATTGTTTGTAGATGTCTTTACGCTCGCTTTGGCGGTACGGTGCATGTGGACCGCCGACGTCTGGACCTTCTGACCAGTCAAGACCGACCCAGCGCAGGGCGTCCAAAATCATTTGTTCAGATTGCGCGGTGGAGCGCGTTTGGTCGGTGTCTTCAATGCGTAGAATAAAATCGCCGCCATGCGCTTTGGCAAAGGCAAGGTTAAATAGCGCGATATAGGCGGTGCCAACGTGGGGAAAGCCTGTGGGGCTTGGGGCAATACGGGTACGGACTTTTGTCATGGATTTCTCAATTTTACAAAAATTTCAAATTAGCGGCTATTATAGCCGACTATCAAATTTTTATAAATTGAATCCTAGCGATGATAGGTGGCTGATAAAATATAAATTTGGAAGGCAACGCTAAATGCTAGATTGACTTTGGCATTTAGCGTTATTTTTGAAGACTCATTCAATTATTTATCCTTGCGATGGCGAATAATTTCAATCACCATAGGTACCACCGAAAACACAATAATGGCAATCATAATCCACGAAAAATGTTCTTTGACAAAAGGTAATTGACCAAAAAAATAGCCTAGCGTGGTAAAAGATACGACCCATAATACCGCGCCAACGATGTTATAGCGAGCAAACTGGGCATAATTCATGTTACCCATACCGCCTACAAACGGCGCGAAAGTGCGCACAATGGGAATAAAACGGGCAATAATAATGGTGCGTCCGCCGTATCTTTCATAATAATCGTGGGTTTTTTGCAAATAGCTTTGCTTAAAAATCTTGGAATTGGGATTGGAAAATAACTTTTGCCCAAAGTGTTTGCCAATCTCAAAATTGACAAAATCGCCCAATACTGCCGCCACAATCAATAAACCAATCAGCACAAAGATATTCATATCGCCCACTGCGGCAATGGTGCCTGCGGCAAACAACATCGAATCCCCGGGCAAAAATGGCAACACCACCAGACCCGTCTCGCAAAACACAATGGCAAACAAAATCGCATAAATCCAATTACCATAGTTGTTGACCAGCTCTTGTAAATGATCACCGATATGCAAAATAAAATTTACCAACCACATGGGCTATCCTTATAATTTTAGACAAAACAACAAAATATAACTAATCTACAGTCGTTATATGAAGGCAACATTAAGCAGGCATCATTATAGCAAGAATGGGTAAAAATTTTGTGTTTTTAGGCAAAAATCATCTTGACAGCAAAATCAGTTTTCAATAAAATACGCGCACTCTTAGGCAAAGCAGTCTAAATAATTCCCAAAAATGGGGCTATAGCTCAGTTGGTAGAGCACTTGCATGGCATGCAAGGGGTCAGCGGTTCGACTCCGCTTAGCTCCACCACTATTAAGTCTGCTTAGAGCACCTCGTGCGATTGCGTCCCCATCGTCTAGAGGCCTAGGACATCGCCCTTTCACGGCGGTAACCGGGGTTCGAATCCCCGTGGGGACGCCACTTATTTTAAAAAAGCCATTGTCTGACGGACGATGGCTTTTTTGTTTTTGCTGTCTGTTTCTAGTCGGCGTTTTTGGTATGTAATGTTGCTTTGCCACATCCTAGGTTACATAGGTTACAGTGTTTTGCTTTTCCCATGCCCCACCCCACAAAATCAATTTTCCTTGCGCTCAGTTCACGCTTTGTCATCAAAATTAGCATATAATTAAGCGCGCAATTGCGTATGTGATAAATAATTTTTGGCTATCTGTTTTGAGCTACATGATTTTAGCCACTAAATTTTACCACTCGGGATTTTACCACTTGAGTTTTGACTCGCTGATTTTAAGCTATTTGATAACTGGGCGAAGACTATGGCAAATTTTAACACCCACATAAGCGTCGCTTTTGTCGCAAGTGGCGTCACTGGCTTGGTGATTTATAAAGCAGGGATGCTGACCGCGCCTGAATATTTGATGTGTGTAGTGGCTGGTACCATTGGTGGCTTGCTGCCCGATATTGATTTGGATCACTCGGTACCCGCGACCGTAGGATTTAATGTCGTATCGCTGTTGAGCGCATTTTTTATTGTTATCTTGTGTGTCGGGCAGTTTTCGTTGGTGGCATTGGCAGGATTGTGGTTAGCATCTTATTTGCTAATGCGCTACGGTGTGTTTAATTTATATAGCAAATTGACGGTGCATCGTGGTATCGTGCACTCGATTCCCTATCTGGGGATTATGGCGATGACCCTCGTGTACGCCAGCTTTTATGGGTTTAAGCAAGGCGCTGTTATCAGTTGGTTTTTGGGACTGTTTTTGATGTTTGGCGCCATTGTTCATCTGCTGTTAGATGAGATGTTTAGCGTCAACCTGTTAGGGCTGAGTGTCAAAAAATCTTTTGGTACTGCGTTTAAAGTGTTTAAATTCGATCAAATAGGCTGGTATTTGGGCTTATATGCCGTGTTGGCTGCCCTGATTGTGTTTGCCCCGCCGTTTAAAGTATTTTGGCAGACGCTACAAGACCCGATTAGTTGGCTTATTTTAAAGAAAAATATCTTGCCTACCGCCATCAACCTACCGAACATTCATTAACATGATACATACGTCACCTTGCCCGTGCGGCTCTACACTGTCTTATGCTGATTGCTGTGCGCCCCTGCATGTGGGGCAAAAAACCGCCGATACCGCAGCACAGCTAATGCGCGCTCGGTACGCGGCATTTGTGCTTCAACATGTCGAGTATATCGTTGCCACTACCGCACCTTTTCAGCAGCCGCTACTCGACACACAAGCAATTAGCGACTGGGCACAGCAGACCGACTGGGCAGGACTTGAAGTCATCAACCATCTAGCAAAACTTGGCAAACGCCATGCACAAGTGGAGTTTAAAGCCTACTTTCACTTGCCTGCATCAGCTGTGCATTCCGCTGGTTTGGATTTAGCTGCTTTAGACAACAAAGGTTTAGACAGCAAAGGCGTCCATCATGAGCTATCCACCTTTGTGAATATTCCCACCCATGGTACCAGCCGTTGGTATTTTTTGGATCCGACAGTGGTCATGCCTGTCACCCAAAAGCAGCCTTGCCCCTGTGGTAGTGGTGAGAAATACAAACGCTGCTGCGGACAGTTTTTGCATTAATGCTGCGCCATTGATAACAAAAACTTTAACAACCGCTCTACAATTTTTTTGTTTTTTAAAAGGGCTTTTTTGCTAGACTAATTTTATTTGCGATTTTGCGATAAAGACAACGATATTAAAGGAGAGTCCCATGCCAGCGCTACGCCAAGATATTGATCCAGACGGTTTATTAGAATACTCTGTGGTCTACACCGACCGCTCGCTCAATCACATGTCCAAAAAATTCCAAACCGTGATGAATGATTTGTCCACAAGTTTAAAAAACGTGTATAACGCCGATGCGGTGGCAATCGTGCCGGGTACAGGGACTTACGGTATGGAAGCGGTTGCGCGCCAGCTTGCCACTGACCAAACAGTGCTCATCATCCGTAACGGGTTTTTTAGTTTTCGCTGGACGCAAATCCTTGAAAAAGGTCGTATCACGGATGATGTGACTGTCCTGACCGCACACATCGATGACAACAGCGATTCAATGGGGCAACAACAGCAGTTTGAGCCAGTGGCAATCGAGGCGGCTGTCGCTGAGATTCAATCCAAAAAGCCTGCGGTGGTATTTGCCCCCCATGTCGAAACCGCGGCAGGCTTGATGCTGCCTGATGACTACATCAAACAACTTGCCGATGCGGTACATAGTGTCGGTGGTTTACTGGTCATTGACTGTATCGCCTCAGGCTGTGCATGGCTTGATATGAAAGCGTTGGGCATTGACGTGCTCATCTCTGCCCCACAAAAAGGCTGGTCAAGCACGCCATGTGCGGGGCTAGTGATGATGAATGAACAAGCGGTTGCCAAAGTGGAAGCCACCGAATCGACCAGTTTTGGGCTCGATCTCAAACAGTGGCTCACTATCATGCGCGCTTATGAAAATGGCGGTCATGCGTATCATGCGACAATGCCAACCGATGGGCTGACCAAATTCCGCGATACCGTCAAAGAAGCCGAAGCGATTGGACTTGATAAACTCAAAAGCGCCCAATTTGAATTAGGTCAAAAAATGCTCTCTGTCCTCAATCAACATAATATTATCAGCGTCGCAGCTGAAGGCTACCAAGCGCCCGGCGTGATTGTGGTCTACACTGACCGTGATGATATGCACAAAGGTGCAGCATTTGCAGCCCAAGGTTTACAAATTGCAGGCGGCGTCCCACTGAAAGTTGGCGAACCCGACAGCTTTAAAACATTCCGTTTAGGTCTGTTTGGTCTGGATAAATTGACGGATATTGACGGTACCGTCAGCCGTTTTGAGCAAGCGCTTGAGAAAGTATTAGCCTAATTATCAACGTACGTGTTGGTGCATTTATTAGCATAACCACGGTGTATTTTAAAAACTTTGTAAGTTTAAAAGCTCTGTGTAACAGGGCTTTTTATTGCTTTAAAATTACTTATACAGCCTTTTTGCCGTGCGAAAGGTATTGCAATGGGCTTCTACCACATCGTCAATGTTTTCTGAGTAGCCGCCACCCATCACCACCGCCACTGGGATCCCATGGGCTTTGGCTTGGCTAAATACAAACGCATCACGCTTGGCACAGCCGTCACGGGTGAGCGCAAGTTTACCGAGCTTATCGGTGGCGAGCACATCCACGGCTGACTGGTAAAAAAGCATATCGGGTTTCACTTTTGCAATAAGTCTGGGCAGCGTCTCCATTAATATGGCTAAATACGCCTCATCGCCTGTCTCGTTTGGCAAATCAATATCCAAATCGGATGCTTGCTTGCGAAACGGGTAGTTTTTTGCGCCATGCATGCTAAAGGTGAATACCCGGGGTTCATTTGCCATCAAATGCGCTGTACCGTTGCCTTGATGGACATCCAAATCCACGGTCAGAATTTGGGTCGCCTGTCCACGTGCCAACAATAAATTACTCGCCACCGCCACATCGTTAAACACGCAAAACCCTTCGCCATGATCAGCAAACGCATGGTGGGTGCCGCCTGCGATATTGAGCGCGACACCGAATTGTTTGGCGAATAACGCACATTCATAAGTGCCGTGGGCAATCACACGTTCCCGTTCAACCAGCCTTGGCGTCATCTCAAAGCCGATGGCACGCGCGTCCTTGGCGGGCAATGTTTGGTGTTTTAGATGCTGCCAGTACGTTTGTGTATGTGTGGTGAGAATTTCGTCTTCGCTCAATCGCTGCGGGGCAAAAAAATTGGCTGGTGTGAATGTACCCTCCGCCAATAACCGCTCGGCAATCATCGGATATTTTTGCATAGGGAAACGGTGACGCTCAGGAACGTCATATTTAAAAATATCAGAATAAGCGACTTTTATCATATTATAAGCTCGCCCCTACTTTGCGGGCGATGGCAATGCCTTCTTCAATGGTTAAGCAGGTCGGATTATCAGGGGTATCTTTAAATAAAATATCACCATCCCGAAACATCAAACATTCATCCACATACAGCTGTTGCCAGTGTTCGTTGTAAGTCAAAGGAATGGTAGTAATCAAGGTCACTTTATCGGTCTGCGAAGTCACTTCACTAAAATCAATCGCCAGCTCACTGTCAGCGAGTTTTGCCTCACCAAATGGCGCTTTACGGGTGATAAAAAATAGCAAACTCCCTGCATACGCCAACTGCCAATCGCCATTGCTAATGAGACAATTAAACAAGCCCAACGCCGATAACTCACGACAAATCGTGGTCAAAGACTGGAATAGCACCTTGTCACTGGGCGGCTCACTAAATTGTGATTTGAGTCGATTGAGCAGATAACAAAATGCCATCTCCGAATCGGTTGTACCTACAGGCTGATAGTGGGTGGGCACAGGGCTAAGCTGGTCAATAAAATCCATCTGTAATTGCCCATTATGTGCAAACGCCCATTCCTCGCCCCATACCTCACGGACAAATGGGTGAGTGTTAGCCAAGCAATTTGTGCCTTGCGTGGCTTTGCGAATATGGCAAATCACATTCATCGCCTTAATCGGATAACTGTTGACTAAATCCGCCACCGGTGAGCAGAAACTTGGCTTGTCATCGTGAAATTGACGTATCCCAGCTTTACGATTACCCTGCGATGGGTCGGGGTTTTTTTCAAAAAATACAATACCAAACCCATCGGTATGGATATCAGTCTGCCCGCCCCGCTGACGAAACCCCGCAAAGCTAAAATGAATATCGGTGGGTGTGTTGCAATTCATACCCAGAAGTTGGCACATGGTGATTAGGGTTCCTTTCTACTGCAATTTTGCTGAGTAGTTATTGTCTACCAAGTCGTCATCCGCTAGTTGCGAGGTGTGATCGATATTATCAAGCAAAGCTTTGGCTTGCTCAACATCTTCAGGGGCAACCCATAGCACACCGCCTGTGTTCAATCCCATCAAATCAACGAGCTGGGTCTGTACGTTGATGCCGTTGTTTTGTAAATAGATGGCGTGGGTTTCTGCCAATAAGTTGGTCGGGTATTGGGCAAGTTTTTGCCAGTGATTGCTATCGTTCATTTCTATTGTCCTGTAAGCATGGATTTGACAGTGAAGATAGTATAACAATTAGAGTGAATACGCCCCAACCCTGCGTTATTCTTTTTAGGACAAACGTAATCGGGGCTTTCTTTTGTCCTTGTTTTACCAATCTATTTGTTTTACCAATGTGCCTATTGACGATTTGGTAAATTATGCCATGCGATAAGAACACCGCAATGCCTTATTTAACCTTCCCCCAATGAAAGCTGGCTAGGCGTTTCATCAAATCAGGATTTTTCACCATAATATTATCGCCCGTACGACCTTGCTGACGGTTATAATAAATCACATTCAAACGCAGCAGCCAAAACGTCACGCCCGCCATAGCAAGCATAACTGGCAATGCCTTTTTCTCATCATCGCTCAAAGCGCGTTTGCTCTCGTAGCCTTGTAAAAACGCTTGCATCTTGGCGTCATCAAAATTCACCGCTTCGCCATCATTGGCGTTACCCCAAGTGGTGCAAAAATCATTCATGGTAATCGCCACATCCATCACAAAATGTTCAACACTGACTTCGGTAAAATCAAGCAATCCTGTGAGTGTTGGCTGGGTTTCATCACTAAAATCCCACAGCGTGTTATCGGCAAACATATCTAAATGACATAAACCTGTTGGCAAATTTTTGCTCGCTACAGTTTCGTACGCTTGCCAAATATCATTCATCAGTTTGGCTTCATCGCTTGGCATAAACTTGGTTTCACGGTCACGCACCAGATGCCAAGGATATAACTCAACGCCATAGTTTTGTGCAGGGGTCAAGGTTTGCAAGGTTTGGTGAAGAACGGCTAAAGCCTCGCCCATTTGACGGCACATATCAGGTGTGGTTGCTTTCGGGTGACCGCCCGAGAGTTTTGGTGACACCACAATGGCTTTGTTGTCAAAATACAGCAAAAACTCGCCGTTTTTGGCGGCTAGCGGTGCTGCTACAGGTAGCTGGTCTTTTAGGCGATTTAGGATAATCGCCATTTTTTGAATTTCATGCGGTTTGCGTTCTTCAAACAAGGTAAATACATAAGACGGCTCGCCGGCTTTGTCTGCGGTTGTTTCAATAAACCAATTACTGTTTTTGATACCCTGTGTGATAGGTATGGCTTTGGCAAAATCCACACCAAATTGTTGGCAAAAATCACTAAATTGTTGGTCAGTCAACTGGGTATATACAGACATAAGGCATCCTTGAAGCGCAGCACACCGATAAAACTGCGGTAATGGCAAAGTAAATTTGATAAACTTACGGCTATTATAGAAGGAAATCGAATATGTTAGCAAAACGAATTATCCCTTGCCTTGATGTTGACAATGGTCGGGTGGTCAAAGGTGTGCAGTTTGTCGACATCAAAGACGCGGGCGACCCTGTTGAAGTGGCGCAGCGCTACAACGAACAAGGCGCGGATGAAATCACTTTTTTGGATATCACCGCTACCCATCATGGACGCGACACCACCTATCACACGGTTGAACGCATGGCAGAAACCGTATTTGTACCGCTGACCGTGGGCGGCGGGGTGCGTAAAGTCGATGACATTCGTCACTTGCTAAACGCCGGCGCGGATAAAGTATCGATTAATTCAGCGGCAATTTTTAACCCTGAATTTGTCGGTGAAGCGGCAGCGCGTTTTGGCAGTCAGTGTATCGTGGTAGCGATTGATGCCAAAAAAGTGGGGGATAATCAATGGGAAATCTTTACCCATGGGGGGCGCAAAGCGACTGGGATTGATGCGGTGGCATGGGCGGTCAAAATGGCAGGTTTTGGGGCGGGTGAACTGCTTGTGACCTCAATGGATTCAGATGGTACCAAAAACGGCTATGATATCGCCTTGATGAAGCGCATTACAGATAGCGTGAATGTGCCAGTGATTGCGTCAGGTGGCGTCGGTAATTTGCAACACTTGGCAGATGGGGTGCTGCAAGGCGGTGTTGATGCGGTACTAGCGGCGAGTATTTTCCATTTTGGCGAATATACCGTGGGGGAAGCCAAGCAGTTTATGGCACAGCAAGGCATTGAAATGCGCTTGTAATGGCGAGCCTTGTGAGAACGATAGCCGCTGGTAATAACTAAAAGGGCACAGCAAAAAATAGCCCAAGCAAGCCAAAACTGCTATGATATTGGCATTTTCGATAATGACTAAATTGCCATGTTTCCACTAATTTTAACTCACCCGCAATGGGATCCTGTCGCTCTGCATTTGGGACCTGTCCAAGCCCACTGGTACGGGCTGATGTATTTACTGGCTTTTGCTGCCGCTTATGCGTTGGCTTGGTATCGCACTAAATCACGCCCAGACTGGAATGCCGACATGGTCGCTGACCTGGTGTTTTACGGGGCGATGGGCGTGATTCTAGGCGGCCGTATCGGCTATGTGCTGTTTTATCAATTAAGCGAATTTTTAGCCAATCCGATGTATCTGTTCAAAATCAACCAAGGCGGCATGTCGTTTCATGGGGGATTTTTGGGTGTCGCTATCGCAATGCTATTTTTTGCCCGCAAATACCAAAAGAACATTTGGAATGTGCTAGATTTTATTATTCCCTGCGTGCCAACCGGACTACTGTTTGGTCGTATTGGCAATTTTATCAATGGCGAATTGTGGGGTCGCGTGTCTGATGGTGGTTACAACTGGTTGATGCTGTTCCCGCAAGCGGTCAATGAAGACAATGAACTGCTCAAACAATCCCCTGCCCTGCAAAGTCTTGCGCAAACCTTTATGATTGATGGTAACAATTATTTGTTACTCCCCCGCCATCCGTCACAGCTGTATCAGGCTTTTACTGAAGGGGTGGTACTGTTTGTTTTGGTTTGGTGGTTTGCCAGCCGGCCGCGTCCGCGTATGGCAGTTAGTGGCTTATTCGTGATGGGCTACGGTATTGCACGTTTTATTACCGAATTCTTCCGCCAACCTGATGCTGACCAAGGTTTTATTTTATTAGGGTGGATGACAAAAGGGCAAATCTTAAGCCTACCGATGATTATCGGTGGTTTGGTTTTATTGATTTGGGCGTATAAAAACCAAATTTACGATTGGGGCAGTCAAAAGAATGTGGACTAACAAAGAAAACTAACCAAGGAACTCATCACGCATGATTACGTCAAAAAACGAACAAGCCTATTTGGATTTACTTAAACTGGTGCTAGATAACGGCATACAAAAAGGCGACCGTACGGGCACGGGTACTATCAGCTATTTTGGCGCGCAGATGCGGTTTGATTTGAATGAGGGTTTTCCACTACTGACCACCAAAAAAATCCATACCAAAAGCGTGATTTATGAGCTGCTTTGGTTTTTAAAAGGCGATACCCATGTCCAATACTTGCAGGACAATGGGGTACGCATTTGGAATGAATGGGCAACCGCCGAGCAAACTGCCCGCTTTGGCAAGCCTGAGGGCGAACTTGGCGCGGTGTACGGACACCAGTGGCGCAACTTCGGGGCAAGCAAAAAAGCGGACGGCAGCTACCATTCAGATGGTTTTGACCAAATCAGTTGGGTGGTGAATGAAATCAAAAACAACCCAAACTCGCGCCGTTTGATTGTCTCTGGCTGGAATCCCAAAGAAGCCAATGAAGTGGCCTTGCCCCCTTGTCATACCCTGTTTCAGTTTTTTGTCGCCGATGGCAAATTATCTTGTCAGTTGTACCAACGCTCGGCGGATTTGTTTTTGGGTGTACCGTTTAACATTGCCAGCTATGCCTTGCTTACCCATATGATAGCCCATGTGACAGGGCTTGGCGTCGGTGAGTTTGTGTGGACGGGCGGTGATTGTCATATTTATAACAATCATCTACAGCAAGTGCATGAGCAGCTTGGTCGCGAGCCGTTTGCCCTACCCAAACTTTGGCTCAACCCTGACATTACTGACATTTTTGCCTTTGATTTTAACGATATAAAAATTGAAAATTATCAAAGCCATGCCACAATTAAGGCTGAAGTCTCTGTATAAGCTTATAACCCAATGCCAAAACTCACAACAATAAGGATAAATCATGAGTTATTCTAATGTGGAAGTTGCCCAAATCGTGGCGATGAGCCAAAACCGCGCCATTGGCAAAGATAATCAATTGCCTTGGCACATCTCTGAGGACTTGAAACATTTTAAAAAACATACCAATGGCGGTATCGTGATTATGGGTCGCAAGACCTTTGAATCTATGGGTGCAAAACCCTTGCCCAACCGTACCAATTTTGTGATTACCACCAACTTGGATTACCAAGTGGATGATGATGCCGTCATTGTGATGCACAACCTAGATGACGCACTGACCCAAGCCTCATCGCTGGCGCATGGTAAAGGTTTGCAAACGATTTGGGTGATTGGTGGCGAAAAAGTCTTCCAACAAGCCCTGCTGTTTAGTGATCGATTAGAAATCACCCAGGTCGACACTGTGATTGACAACGCAGCGGCGTTTTATCCAGAGATTACCAGTGATTTTGTCAAAACATCAGAAAGTGAAACATTCACGGATGAGCAAAGTGGGTTGAGTTATCAGTTTGTCACTTACCAAAAAGCTTAAGCTTGACAGTGACGACTTAGCGCACAAAAAAACCACGTCATCTAACGTGGTTTTTTTATGTAGGTATCGATGTCTTATTTTGATTGTTCTTGAGATTTGACCGCTGAGGCAACAGGTGGTGCAATATTTGGGGTGTCACCTGTTTTGGCTTTAATCTCTGCTTTGGCTTCAGCCGTTGAGGCATTACGCGCTTCAATGGTCGATGTTTTTGCAGTAGCCTTTGGTGCAGAAGATGGCGTCATAGAGGCATTGTCTGGGCTGGCAACCGTGGTATTTGGACCTGTTGCAGTGTCTGCATTGGCAGTGGCGGTGGTGGTTTCACCCGCCGCAGGTGAGGTTGCCGCAGGCGTCGAACCTGCTGGTTTGGCAGCGGCAGCAGCAGATGCGGCGGCTTTGGCTTCTACTTCAGCATTGAGTTTTGCAACGTCAACGTGGTTACCAGCGGGGCGAACAATTGCTGAAATAAGGATTAATAAAACCACGCCTAGAAACGCTAAAACGCCAATTAAAGAGTAACTAAGTTCTTTTTTGACATTGTTTTCCACGACTTCATGATGAGCCATCGTAAACCTCACTGTAAATCATTGGGGCAAGAGTTGTTGAATCTAAATGAATTCAAATCTAATTTTTAACTATTATACGGAACTTTGTAACCATTATATACTAAATTTTTGCAATTGGTGACAAAACCTTACTGTACCTAAGGTTTTTAACGTGTTTTACGAACCAGCCAACTAATCAGTAGCAATAGCGCTGCCAGTGCCAAGATAGGATAACTACCCCAGCGCATAAATGGCGTATTACCAACGCGTGATTGAATTTCACCCCGTAACACCGTGCGCTCAAAGGCTGGCGCTTTGGCAACAATATTGCCTTTATCATTGATGATTGCGGTCACGCCTGTATTGGTCGCGCGCATAAACCAGCGACCGGTTTCAATCGAGCGCATTTGCACCATTTGTAGATGCTGTAATGGACCTGCCGATGTGCCAAACCAGGCATCATTGGATACAGTCAATAAAAAGTCGGTATTTTTGGCATTGCGGCGGGTGGTATCAGGATAGGCGACTTCATAACAAATTGCCACCCCAACTGGGTGGTTTTTGACTTGCAAGGGTGCTTGGTGCGCAGAGCCACTGCGAAAACTCATGGTACCGCCCATCAAGTTTGGTAATGCCCAATCTAACATTCCTTCAAACGGGATATATTCGCCCACGGGTACCAAATTTTGTTTCTTGTATAAGCCTTTGGCATCGGCGCCCAAAGCAATCACACTGTTGTAAAATGGCTCGTACTTATCAACTTTTGGGTCGTATTCATTGACATCCACATACGGAATACCGGTGAGCCATGCGGTATTGCTTTCGCGGGCTTGGGCAGCAATTTGGCTGATAAAGGGCATGGCGTCGGTTTGAAACATCGGAATTGACGACTCTGGCCATAAGATGATGTCCTGCCCCCATTCCGTTTTACTTAAGCCTGCATAGATACCCAGTGTTTGGATTTGGTACTCTTGCAGCCATTTTAAGTCCTGCGGAATATTGCCTTGTACTAACGAAACTTTCAGATTTGGTGTGCCTTTAGGGGTCGTCCATTGCGGGGCAATAAGCCACAGCGCCACGCTTGCCAGTAACATCACAGACGAGGGAATTAAAAAACGGTATTTTTTTCGCGCTGCTTCCACCAGACTGGCTGAGAAGAACACGGATACAAAGCTCAGCGCCAACACCCCAAAAATTGGCGCAAGGCTCGTCAGCCAAGGTTGCGCTGTATAAGCATAGCCCACAAATAGCCAAGGAAAACCTGTAAATAGCCAGGTTTTTAACCACTCTTGTACCACCCATAATGACGCAAAGCTTAGCGGCTGTTTTGCCACAAAGCGGTTAAAAATGACCGCCAAGGCGCCATGAAATAATCCCATTCCTAAGCCCACAAAACCAATCATCAGCAAGGCTAACAAGGTAGGGGTATCACCATAGGTATGAATCGAGGTAAACAACCAAAACGCGCCTACGCTCCACAATCCCATGCCATACATTTCACCGAGCCAAAACGCCCGCCAATTTGACATGGGGGGCAATAATAGCCAATACAGTACCAGTGGCGACAACAGTGCCACTAGCCAAAAATCGTAAGGCGCTAACGCAAAGACAAATGCCGCACCCGCAAGCCAAGCCAGCACCAGTTTGGGTAACAGGGGTTGTTTGGTATTTGCAGATTTGGCACTATCGTAATGAGATTGTACAGAAAGTTGCTTTTTTAGGGACTGGGTAGTAAGACGCATTGGCGAGTATTGCCTTTAGGGTTAAACGGTTTTGCAAACATAAGTAATTGGACTAATCGTCGAGCTGATTATACCCTTTAACCAGTTCAATTTCTTGGATAAATCGACCATCTGCTGACAATACCGTCAAACGACAATCGTCAATAAAGACGGTTTGACCCAATACCTCATTGACTTCGCCAAGCTCTTGCATGACCAGTCCACCCATACTAGTGACATCCTCACTATCAAAATGGGTACCTAGCTGTTCATTACAGTCTGAGACTGAGGTGATGGATTGCACAATCCATGTGTCAAGCTGGTTGGGCACAGGCACTATATGATTGATATCGGTATCTTCTTCGATATCGTCATGCTCATCGATGATATCACCGACAATTTCTTCGAGTAAGTCTTCCATCGTCACCACGCCTGATGCCACCCCAAACTCATCGATGACGATTGCCATATGAATTTGATTTTTTTGAAATAGACGCAGCAGGTTGTCAGAACGCGCAGTTTCACTGATATAAATTGGCTGACGTACAATTGCCTCAAGATTGAAATGGTCAATGTTTTGACCTTGCGCCTTGGCGACCAAAAACGGAATCAAATCTTTGGCAAGTAAGATACCCATCACTGTGTCTTTGTTGTCATCGATAAATACAGGATAACGCGAGTGGGCGGTTTCCATATAGAGCGACATGATATCTTGCAAGTTTTGGTGCTGGGTGATGCCTGCAACGTGGCTGACAGGGGTCATGATTTCTCGCACTTGAATAGCAGGTAAATCTAAGACTCCCTCTAACATATCGACAGTGTCGGGCGCCAAAAATCGACGCGAATCATGTACCAATTTGACTAGTTCATCACGGGTTTCAGGGGCGGTGGATAGCCAGCGTTTCAGACCGCGTGACCAGCTACTGCCTTGCTGTTTGTTTGACAGGTGTGAACTCGAATTGTCGTCTGACATAGCCGACGAGACCCTCATATGGCGAAAGATTTTTTTACCTTACCTTAACCCCATGATGATTGCAATGGTATTTTTCTTAATTTTATTGTATTTTTTGGCTGATTTTACTCACCCATCAGCTTGTTCAGTGCTAGTAAAGCCTTGAATAGCCAAGCGCTATTGGCGAATCCAATGAATCACCCGTTCTTCTTGCTCTAGTTCAGAAACCTCTGTTTCAGACTGACAGCGTCCCGCCACGCTGACATTTTTTTGGCGCATCATGGCTTGTGTCACGGCGGCATCCTGAGTAAGTAATAAATGCCAGCTTGGTAGTGGTTGCCCGTAGTACAAGCGCTTGTAGGCGCAGCTTGCCGGTAGCCAGTACATCTCGCCAATGTTATCAATGGTTAGGCTGATGCAATCGGGCACATAGTCGCGCCTTGTTGGGTAATGCTGGCAAGCCCCTGTGGCACAATCAAGCAGTCGACAGGCGACATCACTGTATTCAACTTCATCGGTGTCATCATCTTTAAATTTAATCAAACAACACGCCCCACAGCCATCGCACAAGGCTTCCCATTCAGCTTGGGTCAATTGTTCTAACGAAAATTGCTCCCAAAATTGCGGGCGTAAGGTAACAGATTGGCTCATTATGTTTTCAACTTTTGGCTTGTATAAAACAGTGACAGTATTATAACGGAAAATGCGATGATTTCAGTATACAGTAGTGCCTGTATTAACCGTTGCACTGACTTGCCACACTATTAGTAGGTGAACCAGCGCTTTTATAACAATAGCAAATCAATAATCTCATTTAAGATAACATAACATAAGGATCCATGATGCCAATTCAAATTTTACAACTCGAATCTACCACCACCGATGGCGTGGAGCTCAAAAGCTATGTCTGTCTACCAGAATCAGCGAGCCACGACAACCCTGCCCCAGCGATTTTGGTGGCGCCCGAATGGTGGGGTGTCGTTGAGCACCCACAAAAAGTCACTGAGCGTTTAGCCGAAGCGGGTTTTGCTGCTGTCGCCATGGATGTGTATGGCGAAGGTAAACTGACCACAGATGCCGCCCAAGCCAATGAATGGATGAGCCAAATGCTCGCTGACCAAGACATGTTGATGGCGCGCTGTAAACTCATTATGGATGACTTTACTGACCTTGAAGCTGTTGACACAAACCGCCTGGGCGCAATTGGTTTTTGCTTTGGCGGCAAAATTGCCTTAGACATGGCGCGTGAAGGTTTCCCGCTTAAAGCAGTGGCGACTTTCCACGGCAACCCTACCCCAAAACAACCGGCACAAAAAGGCAAGTTCACCGCCAAAGTGTTGGTGGCACATGGTGAAGCCGATAGCATGGTGTCCATGGACGCGATTGAAGGGCTAAAAAAAGAGCTGGATAACGCCGATGTTGAATACACAGTCGATGTATACGAAGGCGCCAAACACGGCTTTACCAATCCTAATGCTGACAAACGCGCCGAAGAAAATGGCGTCGACTTGGGCTATGATGCCGATGCCGCAAAAGCTAGCTGGGATGAAATGATTGCGTTTATGCAAGACAATCTTGTATAACATACAGCCGCTGCATCGTTAGCCCCAAAAGCAATATCCATCATGATATTGCTTTTTTTATGCCTACGTCTCAGTTTGAGTGCAGCTTTATTAAGTCTGTTGTCAGTCACTATTGAATCCCAACTAGAAAGTCTTATATAGCTATCACGATAGTAACCCGATGGTGAATTTTGAACACACATCCGAATACAAACTCCTCAACAATGCCAAGTCCCAATCAGCACTTAAGCCACAATCATGCCGAAGCGCATACCGAAGCGCATACCGAAGCGGAGCTTAATAGCTTTGCACCGCGTATTTTGACCTGGTTTGACCATAGCGGGCGTCATGATTTGCCATGGCAGCAGCATCAGCTTGACACGCCAAACCCCTATCCGGTCTGGTTATCTGAAATCATGCTACAGCAGACCCAAGTGGCGACGGTAATTCCTTATTTTGAGCGATTTATGGCAAGTTTTCCCACGGTGCAGGATTTGGCAAACGCATCTTGGGAGCAAGTCGCTGAGCATTGGGCAGGACTGGGTTACTATGCGCGTGCGCGCAACCTGCATAAAGGTGCCAAGCAGCTGGTGGATATCATCGAGCGAACTGGTAAATTTCCGCAAACGGTTGCCCACTGGGAGCAGATTTCAGGGGTGGGTCAATCTACGGCAGGCGCGATTGTGGCGATGGGTGTCAGAGCTGACCAATATGGCGGTGACAGAGGGGTGATTTGCGATGGTAATGTCAAACGTGTGCTGACCCGTTGGGCTGGCATTGACGGCGATATCACCAAAACTGCCACAACCAAAGCGCTTTGGCAACTTGCCGAGCGCCTAACACCGAACCGTGATAGCGGGCACTACGCCCAAGCGATGATGGATATGGGGGCAACGCTATGCACCAAAGCCAAACCTGCCTGCCTACTGTGTCCCGTGCAAGCCGACTGCGTGGCAAATGCCCAAGGTAAGCAAAGTTTTTATCCGGTAAAAAGTAAAAAATCGCCCAATCCGTCTAAGTTTTCGCTAGCGTTAAAGCTGGTTTGCGATGACAAAACCTTGTGGCTACAACGTCCTGAAACTGGGATTTGGGGTGGACTGTGGTGTTTACCATTGGCCTTTGTCAAAAAACAACAGGGGGCAAAAAACACAGGGGCGCCGCTGCTGGCAACCTGGCAGCAAGAAACGACGTTTGAAGCAGAATATAATATCGCTGAGCAGATTATCTTTGATTTCTTACAAGCTGAGCAACTGCTAAATATCCAGCACGTTAACTTAGATAGCCCTGATACTGTCAAACATAGCCTTACCCATTTTCATTGGTTTTTGACCCCACTCACCATGACGCTGACGATTGAGCAGGGTATGCGGCTGACGCAAACACTGCAACAAGCGCTGCAAACGCTGTCATGGGTAGATGATTCAGCGCAAAACAGCTTAGCTAAACCGAAAGCCATGCAGCTATTGACAAAGGGTTAATGCGTGTAAAATTGTCGCAGGCATTAAATCAGGGATGATAGTTATGTTAAGATTAGCCTGCTGTAATAACATTTGCTCTGCAATACGCGACTGCAATACCAAATAATAACAGCTGGCAGCCATTTTAGTGTTTGCTGTTAGTTGTTGCCAGTTTTGCCAGGCGGTCAAACTTGAGATGAGTACAACGATGGGTTGGTTGTGGCTCTGCGTTTGTTGCCAAACCGCGAATGCTTGGGTGGTTGCGCTTGGTAAAACCCGTTGGTACAAGTTTAGCAAATGTACTTGCACACCTTTTGCCGCCAATGTATCTGCCAATAATTCTCGTCCGCCGATGCCGCGCCATACCTGCAAATGATCGCCTTTGCCAAGCGCTTGTATTATAGGCAAATTCAATAGCCCTTCATTGTTTTGCGCGCGTTTTTCATCAGGAAAAATAATGGTAGGTGGTGGCAACTCTGTGAGCTGCTGCCAGGTTTGGTTAAAGTAATTTGCGGTTTTGTCACCCACCGCAACCCATGTAATCTTTTTGGACAATTCCGTTAGCTTGACCAAGGTGGCAAGCCTTGCTAAGCCATACTTTACTGCCGCTTCACTGACTAGCACCACCACTTGATAACGGTCAATCGTTTGTAAAACTGCCCGCTCTGCCACTGTCAACGGCTTTTCTACCAATGCCAACAGCGGCAGCTCAATCACTGTAACGCCATGCTGGCGCAAAAATAGACTTAGTGCCTTGGCTCGCTGATCGGGTCTGGTATTGATAAATTGCATGGCTATGCGTATCATTCAATATCAGTGGTCTTGATAAATCTGCGCCAAGATTTTGTCCGCACCTTGTGCAATGAGCGCTTCAGCCACCACCACGCCCACGGCTTCGGCAATTTGCTCAGGCTCCCGTACGTCATCAACTAACGCGTTATGATGCTCGGCTTTTAACAAGGTTTTACCATCCACACTGCCGACCCGACCCTGTAAATGAATTTGTCCATCTTGAATAGTAGCAAAGCCTGCAATCGGCACTTGGCAACCACCCTGCAAATGACGATTCATGGCGCGTTCTGCCATCACGCATAGACGGCTTGTCTCGTCATTGAGCGGTTTTAGTAATGCAAGCACATCGGTATCATCACTTCGGCATTCAATGGCAAGCGCACCTTGTCCGACCGCGGGCAAACTGATATGCGTATCAATTTCATGGCGAATACGATCGGTAAGCCCCAAACGGGTTAAACCACTGGTTGCCAAAATAATGGCATCATACTCACCTGCATCTAGCTTGGATAAGCGCGTGCCTACATTGCCGCGTAGGCTGATAATCTCTAAGTCAGGACGATATTGCTGGATTTGGCATTGACGGCGTAAACTTGATGTACCAAGTTTAGCGCCTTGTGGCAACGCATCTATACTCTCATAGTGATTTGATATAAAGGCATCGGTTGGCTGCTCACGCTCACAATATGCGCCAAGCGTCAGACCTTCAGGGAGCACCATGGGTACGTCTTTGAGCGAATGCACGGCGATATCGGCACGTTTTTCATATAAGGCTTGCTCAAGCTCTTTGACAAACAGCCCTTTGCCGCCGATTTTGGCCAGCGGGGTATCTAGGATTTTGTCGCCTTTAGTGACCATTGGTACTAGATTGACGGTCAGGCTTGGGTACAGCGCTTGCAAACGCGCTTGGATGTGTTCGGCTTGCCACAATGCAAGCGGGCTTTGGCGAGTGGCGATATTTAAAGTCGTTAACGTAGTCATAGCAGTGTCTTTTTTAGCATTCGATAAAAATGCCTAACTCTCTAAGCTAGGCATTTGTCAGATGGGTATCTGTCAGTAATTCAGCGAGTTAGGCAACAGTATAGCAAAATGTCAGGCTAATTACTCTTACGGCTCATTGAAGTAGACGCAAACATACGAAAGCCTACGCTACATTGATTGGATTTTATCCCGTAGTAATGGCAAATGACGGCGGCTGATGGCAAGCTTGTCAGGTAAACCTTTGAAACACACTTGGTACTGGCCTTGGTCAATCGCTTCAAGCATTTCTAGGTAGTTAAGATTGATTAATGCATTGCGATGGATACGAAAGAACGCATCACCAAATTCTTGTTCAAGCTCTTTGAGCGTTTCATCAATTAAAACCGTGCCACCTTTATGACGGATTTGCACGTATTTTTGGTCAGCCGTAAAGTAATAAATATCTTGCAGCGCAATCAACTCCACACCACGATGGGTACGCGCCGCGATATGCTGACGATTTGACTGTGCTAGCGGATCTTCCAATCGACTGATTTCATTGAGCTGTGCATTACTAAGCGTTGACGCTCTCGCTAGCGCCTGTAACACTTCTTCTTTGTTGGCAGGCTTTAACAAATAGCCCACCGCGTGTGCTTTGAATGCGGCAATCGCGTAATGGTCATACGCGGTCACAAAAATAATGGCGGGCGCATTATTAAGCTCATTGAGCTCTTGGGCGCAGCGGATACCATCCATTCCTGGCATCCGAATGTCTAACAAAATTACATCGGGTGCGAGTTCTTTGACTTTTGCAATGGCCTCAATACCTGTGGCTGCCAGGGCAATTACCTCATGTCCCTCTTCTCTTACGATACGTGCCAACCTCTCTCGGGCTAGTGGCTCATCGTCACAGATCACAATTCTCACTGTTTACTCCTTTGCTCCTTTGAGGTCAAAAACACATGCCTTTAACCCTACAAATCTTACGTACTTCAAAATCTTATGCCAAATCCAACACAACCTCTTTATGAGCAATCAAACCCTTATAAAATAGCGCTTAACTGATTAGATAAACTAATAAACGCATTTTATTAAGTAGATGCAAATTAATATATCATAGTTTGTTAAATAAAATGTAAAATGCCGCGTTAGATTGGTGACTTTTTTATGCCAATTCCGACTAACAACATAAATGGGCTAAAAAGCTGCGACATCTTTGAGGGGATAGCGAATTTGAGTGATTAACAATTGACCAGATAATTCAAAGTGAATACTGGCTTCATGACCAAAATACTGACGCAAAATTGCCACTTGGCTATTAAACTGCAGTTTTTGGCGAATATCTTGACAAATCAGCTGATACGTTGTTGCCGGAAGCTCAATTTCGATATCAATTTTGGCGACATCGTTTTGCCAATCGATACTAATAATAATGTGAATGGAGTCGGTGCTGTTTTCAACAATCAGTACGATCAGTTTTTCAATCACTATTTGTAGCGATAACGAGGTAATCACCATGTCATAGAGCAAATCTTCATCGGGCAAATGCCAGGTTACCTTCAGCTTTTTATCAAAACGGTATTTTTCGATACTCAAATAGCTTTCGCATAGCTCCATCTCATCAAGTAGCGCAATCTCACGTGTCTCATCAAAGCTCACCCGATACAGATTTGAGATATGACAAATCATTCTCTCGGCTTCATACGCATCGGTTTCTATCAGATATTGCATAGTATTGAGTAGATTAAAGAAAAAATGCGGGGTGATACGCGCCTTTAACTGCTCGTTTTGCTCGATGAGCTTTTGTTGGTTACGCAATTCAGCGCGGCGAATATTTTGGTACTGTATCTCAAAAAAAGTGAGCAGCACCGCTATCATCAAAAAGGCACATAAAGTATTCACCAGGGTTTCTAGTATCAGCGTATTTAAACTGACTTCATAGCCCAGTGTGAAAAATAACAGCAACCGACCTAGCAAACTCAGTACCGGCACGATAATAAACGAAGTCGATAGCAGATAGGCGGTGATTTGTTTTGAACGCCAATTAAATTCTTTGAATTTTTTGGCAGAATTCGCCAAAAAAACCATTTCACCCGTCACAACTAAGCTAGTAATCACCACCGTTTCAATGCTATGACGGATAATCAAACTGATATCATGGGTAAAAGTTAACAGCGTTACAATCGAAACCAGTGAATAAAACGCGATATAGCTTGCCCACAGTTTGATGGTCTGTTTTTCGCTCAGATTGGGCAGGAAAAAGGTGCTGGTGAGCGGCTCTTTAATCCGCTTGAGTGAAATTTGTGAGGCATCCTCAGTTTTTGCTATACTAGCCCTAGATTTTGCAGAGGGAAATAACAGCTCCAGCAATCTCATTGTTTTTATTCCTTTCACACTTACACAAAAAATGGACGTATTATGAGCAATCAAATTTCCGCTGATTCTAGCACATCTAGTATGTGGGGTGGACGTTTTAGCGAAGCCACCGACAGTTTTGTCGCTGAATTTACCGCGTCTGTCGGATTTGACCAACGTTTTGCCAATCAAGACATCGCAGGCTCGATTGCTCATGCCACTATGCTTGCCAAAGCGGGGATTATCACCGAGGCGGAAAAAGACCAAATCGTTGGCGGTTTGACCCAAATCAAACAAGAAATCGCCGATGGCAAATTTGTGTGGTCAGTGGCGCTTGAAGACGTGCACATGAATGTGGAGTCTCGTCTGACCGCTATTATTGGCGATGTCGGCAAAAAACTGCATACAGGGCGTAGCCGTAATGACCAAGTTGCAACCGATATCCGTTTATATCTGCGTGACCAAACCGATATTATTTTAGGATTGTTAAAACGTCTACAAACGGGCTTACTTGATTTGGCAAGCCAGCATACCGACACTATCATGCCAGGCTTTACCCATCTGCAGACCGCGCAGCCTGTCAGTTTTGGTCATCATGTGATGGCATGGTTTGAGATGCTAATGCGTGATAGCGAGCGCTTGATTGATGGTCGAAAACGTATCAACCAAATGCCCCTAGGCGCCGCAGCGTTGGCAGGTACGACTTATCCGATTGAGCGGGAATTTACCGCACAGCTATTAGGCTTTGAAGGGATTTGCCAAAACTCGCTGGATGCCGTATCCGACCGTGATTTTGCCATTGAATTTGCCAGTAGCGCAAGCCTGCTAATGATGCACTTGTCACGTATGAGTGAAGAAATCATCTTGTGGATGTCAGCGCAATTTGGGTTTGTGGTCGTCCCCGATCGTTTTTGCACGGGCTCATCGATTATGCCACAGAAGAAAAATCCCGATGTGCCAGAGCTGGTACGGGGTAAAGCGGCACGCGTGTTTGGTGATATGATTACCCTATTGACCTTGATGAAAAACCAACCGCTGGCTTACAACAAAGACAACCAAGAAGATAAAGAGCCGCTATTTGACGTGGTAGATACTGTAACCGGCTCCCTACTTGCCTTTGCTGATATGCTGCCTAATTTGATTCCAAACAAAGAAAATATGCGTGCCGCGACCATGAAAGGTTATGCGACCGCCACCGATTTGGCGGATTATCTAGTGCGTAAAGGCTTAGCCTTCCGCGACGCGCATGAAGTAGTGGGTAAAGCAGTAGCGTTAGGTGTGCAAAAAGGCGTGGATTTGAGTGAATTATCACTCGATGAGCTTCAAAGCTTTAGCGACTTGATTGGTGAGGACGTGTTTGAATATTTGACCCTTGAAGGCTCGCTCAATGCCCGTAACCACATCGGCGGTACAGCGCCTAATCAAGTCAAAATGGCGATTGAACGTGGGCGTCAGCGTATCGAACAATTAGGTCATTAATATGCCAAAACTGTTCTCGTATGGCACATTACAACAAGAAAATGTACAGCTTGCCACCTTTGGGCGTACACTGGTAGGTAGTAAAGACCAACTCATTGGCTACCAGTTGGGTGAAATCGAAATCACTGATGACGATGTGCTCGCCAAAAGTGGCAAACGTTTTCATCCGATACTACTTAAAACCAATAACCTAACCGACAAAGTGGCAGGTGTGATTTTTGACATTACCGATGATGAGCTTGCCCAAGCCGACCGCTACGAAGTCGATGCCTACGCACGAGTGGAAGGTCACTTTGACAGTGGCGCTACCGCTTGGATTTATGCCGATGCAAGCGATTTAGACTAGCAACTATTAAAAGGATAACAAATGGAAACTTATAACCCCGCTGACCACATGGTCATGTGCCGTAAATACAAACAAAAGCTACCCAAAATGCCAAAACCGCCGTTCCCTAACAAGCTGGGTGAAGAACTGCAAAACACCGTGTCTGCCAAAGCGTGGAACGAATGGCTAGAGCACCAAACCATGCTCATCAATGAAAATCACTTAAGTATGATTGACCCAGAAGCCAAAAAATTTATTACCGAGCAGCGCAATAAATTTTTGGATAATGAAGACTATGAACGCCCCAAAGGCTGGACAGCGCAAAAATAACCTTTAGCATGTATTCAACAAGTCTATGACAAGGATTTTCAATGTCTCAATCGATTGAAACTATTGACCAAAAAACACGGTTAAAATCTATTTTAGGCGGTTCAGCAGGTAATATGGTCGAATGGTACGACTGGTATGCGTATGCAGCTTTTACCTTATATTTTGCCCCTGTATTTTTTCCAAAAGGCAACCAAACGGCTCAATTACTGAGTGCCGCAGCGATTTTTGCGGTGGGTTTTGTCATGCGACCGATCGGTGCATGGATAATGGGCGTTTATGCGGACAAGAAAGGTCGTAAAGCAGGTCTTACGCTATCGGTAACATTAATGTGCTTAGGCTCATTGATGATTGCGGTTACCCCAAGTTATGACAGTATTGGAATTTTTGCCCCAATTATGTTGGTGACTGCTCGTTTAATTCAAGGTATCAGTGTAGGCGGTGAATATGGGGCAAGTGCCACTTACCTCAGCGAGATGGCGGGTAAAGACAAGCGCGGATTTTTCTCTAGTTTTCAATATGTTACGCTGATTTCTGGGCAGTTAATTGCGCTAGTGCTTCTGATTATTCTACAGCAAGTTTTAACCCCTGCTGAGCTCAAAGCTTGGGGCTGGCGGATTCCGTTTGTCATTGGGGCTTTGTTGGCGTTTTTTGTATTTTATATTCGCCGTGGCTTGCTTGAGACAGAATCCTTTAATAAAGTTGATACCAGTAGTTCGCAAAAAAAATCCGGCGCATTGGCTTTATTTAAAGAACACCCAAAAGCGGCATTTACGGTTATTGGATTGACCGCAGGCGGTACGTTGGCATTTTATGCTTATACCACTTATTTGCAAAAATTCTTGGTCAACACGTCAGGCTTTAGTAAAGAGTCAGCGACCCAAATCACTGCTATTGCGTTATTTATTTTTATGCTCTTGCAACCTGTCGCTGGGGCATTATCCGATAGAATCGGGCGTAAACCGCTGATGATGGGATTTGGTGTGATGGGTGTGTTATTTACTTACTTTATTTTTAGCACCTTGGCAGGCACGACAGACCCGTGGATGGCGTTTGCGTTATGTTTGTTTGGTTTGATAATTGTCACAGGCTATACGTCAATTAATGCGGTCGTTAAAGCTGAAATGTTCCCTGCGCATATTCGTGCGTTGGGCGTGGCGTTACCCTATGCCATTGCTAATACTTTGTTTGGCGGTACAGCCGAGTATGTGGCATTGTCCTTCAAGCAAGCAGGCCATGAAGAATGGTTTTTCTTGTATGTGACGATTATGATTGGGATTTCATTGATTGTTTATACTCGTATGAAAGATACCAAAGAGCATAGCTTAATTAATCATGACTAGCCCATTAATAAAAGAATAAAGCTAGCCAACAAAAAACCCCAAATAGATTTATTTGGGGTTTTTGCTTTTTTGGTGTTGATTAAACCATGACAATCAAAGTCTAACCCATTTAGGCAGATAATAAATAACGCAGTTAAAGCCTTAAGCTTGCGCTTCTTCTTTACGCACTGACAGTTTTTCACGGATACGTGCTGATTTACCAGAACGGTCACGTAGGTAGTAAAGTTTGGCACGGCGTACATCACCACGACGTTTTACTTCAATTTTTGCAATTTGTGGTGAATGAGTTTGGAACGCACGTTCAACACCTACACCACTAGAGATTTTACGTACGGTAAACGCAGAGTTTAAGCCGCGGTTACGTTTAGCGATAACAACACCTTCAAATGCTTGTAGACGCTCACGGTCGCCTTCACGCACTTTTACTTGTACGACAACAGTGTCACCAGGACCAAAACTTGGTACGTCTTGCTTAAGCTGGCTATTTTCGATTTGTTGAACCAAAGGATGTTTGTTACTCATGAGATTTTCTCCTCTCACTGGGGACAGAGGCTAAGCTGACTAAAGTTAGTTGGTGTCAGCAAATGCGCATACTCCCCGCTAATTTTATGTGCCTTGATAGCAATCGACACGATTAGGGCATCCGTCAAGTGGATGAATCTGGGTTGCTGTCTTTAGCAGATTGCGCTGCTTCTGTCAGCCATTTTTGTTGCTGTTTGGTTGGCACAAAGGCTTGCCACAAATCAGGACGTCTTAACTGGGTGCGTGTTGCCTGCTGAATAAATCGCCACTTGGCGATGTTGGCATGATGCCCTGACAACAGCACGTCAGGCACTTTCATCCCTTGAAATTCAGTCGGTTTGGTATATTGTGGACAATCGAGCAAGCCATCCACGAAGGAGTCTTGCTGCGCCGATAAATCATCGCCCATTACATTGGGCAATCGGCGTATCACACTATCCATCAATACCATCGCGGGCAATTCACCGCCTGTCAGCACGTAATCACCAATTGAGCACTCGATATCGACAGACTGACTTAGTAGTCTTTCATCGATGCCTTCATAACGACCGCATAACAAAATCAAGCCGTCATATTGGCAAAAATCAAGCACCCTGCTTTCGCTCAGTGTCTTGCCTTGTGGCGATAAATACACCACAGGACAGGTTTTACCACGCGCATTGGCTTGCGTTTTGGCGTAGTCGATGGCTTTTTGTAACGGCTCTGCCATCATCACCATGCCAGGACCCCCACCAAACGGACGCTCATCGATACGCCGATAATTGTCCGTGGTAAAGTCTCTTGGGTTAATCAGCAAGATTTCCGCTTGCTTGCGAGCCAGCGCTCGCCCAGTGATGCCAAAATCAGTAATACTAGCAAACATTTCGGGCAAAATGGTTATTACCGCAAAAAACATACGCTACACTCACTTTAGCTTGGCATTAACAACGCCTTGTTGATTGACAACTCACATCGAATAAACGTTAGGCACCCATCAAGGATGAATACGCAAATGTTAATCATCAATGCTACTTATCAATGTTTAATAATCACTGCCCCAATCGACCATCAGGGTTTGCTTGGCTAAATTTACCTCGCCAATGGTCTGTTTGTGCCAAGGAATCAATCGTTCTTCGCCATCTACACTATCGGCAGTCGGCTCGACTACCATGATGGCATGTGCCCCTGTTTCAAACAGCTCTTTTACACGTCCTAAAATGACATTTTCTGACTGGCTAATCACCGTCAAACCAATCAAATCTGACCAATAATATTCGTCTTCTGCAAGCTCAGACAGATTGTTTTTTTCTGCCCACAGGCTCACGCCAAACATGGTTTCTGCGATATTGCGGTCGGGTACTTCGTTAAGTTGTACCACGTAGCCTTTACCTTGTTGTCGCCAGTTTTTTACCGTTAAGGTCTTTTGACCCATGGCAGTATTGATGACCCAAGGCTGCATATGAAATATCGCTTCACGGTCTTCAGTAAAGCTAAATACCCATAGCCAGCCATGAATGCCATAAGGCTTTTTTAGCTCGCCGATTTTAAACAGCGATGTGTTAGCCTCATTGGTATGCAAGTCTGTCGGTTGTTTTGCCATATTAAAGTCCGCTCTACTTAATTTTTATAAAAAATTAAGCAGTTGCTTGTGCTTTGCTAGCTGCTTTAAATAAAGCGGCAACACGGTCAGAAGGTTGTGCGCCTTTGTTGATCCATGCTTGGTAAGCGTCAGCGTTGATGCGTAGTGGCACTTCTTGACCTTGCGCTAGTGGGTTAAAGAACCCGATGTTTTCGATGTAACGACCGTCACGGGCATTGCGTGAGTCGGTTACCACGATTTGATAAAATGGGCGTTTTTTCGCACCACCGCGTTGTAAACGGATAACTACCATAATGTTCTCTCTGTGAATGCAATCAATTGAATCTAGTTCAGTGGTTAGAGCCTAAAAGACCCAAACAGTTGAAAAAACGGTATAAATACAGTTTTAGCAAAGTTTAGGTACACCAAAAAGGGCAATAGTTTAGCATATTTTTATCAAAATCAATAGCTTTTTGGGGTAAATTTTGACTTTTTATATTTAGCACAAGTCTAATTACATTGAAGCGATAGCATCGCTCACCAGTCCATAAAACCAGTCCATAAAAAAAGGCGCTTATCTGCGCCTTGTTTAATGATTGAATAGCCTATTATGTCAATAGCAGCCAATTATCGTATTATCGAATCATGGTTTCAATCAGCACATACACCCCTGCCCCGACCAGATAGCCAATCAGTGCAAGCCAAGTGATTTTTTTCATGTACCACATAAAGGGGATTTTCTCCATACCCATCGCTGCCACGCCTGCCGCCGAGCCGATAATCAAACAGCTACCGCCTGTCCCGGCACAATAAGCCAAAAACTCCCAAAACATGCCATCTTGACGAAACAGCTCAAGGCGCGCCGCTTCCGCTGCCGCCGCTTGCGCGATACTGGCATCGGTGGTCAGCGGATACATATTCATTGCCCCTGCCACCAAAGGCACGTTGTCCACGATTGAGGATAACAAGCCAATCATGACATTGATGACATACACATTGCCAAAAGTAGCATCCAGCCATTTTGCTACATCACCGAGTATGCCCGCAGTCGCAAGTGCTGCCACCGCCAATAAAATACCGAGGAAAAATAAAATACTGGGAATATCAATCCGGCTTAATACGCCTTCAACCCCGATACGCTCACGGATATAATGATCTTGGTGACGGTGCATGATTTCAGTGACCATCCACAGTACTGCCAAGCCAAACAACACGCCCACATAAGGGGGCAAATGGGTAAGGGTTTTAAAAATTGGCACAAATGCCAATGCACCCAAGCCTAGCAGTAACACTGTCATGCGCGTTTTTTGACTGATACTGTCTTGGGCATTTGATTTGATGGTAGCACGTAGGCTTTCGATACGCTGCTCTATAGGCATGCTAGCCAATTCACTGTCAGATTCTTGTCCGCTTGGCAGTACAGGCGCGGTCACGGTTTGACCCTTTAGCTGCATCATCACCAAACCCATGGGGATTAACGTACATACGATACTTGGGATAAACACATTTGCCATAATGCCCGTTGCGGTAATCTGCCCACCAATCCATAGCATGGTGGTGGTGACATCACCCACAGGTGACCAAGCGCCGCCTGCATTGGCCGCAATCACAATAAGACCTGCAAAATACCATCGCATTTTTTGGTCATCGATGATTTTTGATACCAGTGATACCATCACAATGGTGGTGGTTAAGTTATCGAGTAACGATGAGAGAAAAAAGGTGATAATCGTAATAATGGCGAGTAGTTTACTGGCATTTTTGGTATGGATTTTATCGGTAATCACTCGAAAGCCATCATGCGCATCAATCAGCTCAACAATCGCCATCGCGCCCATCAAGAAGAACAAAATCTCGGCGATTTCTGCCAAATGCTCACGTAACTGCTCGCCGACAAAATGCAAAGAATCTTGATGATTGGCAAGACTGGCGGTCACCGAATGGTTGGCAACAAGCGTATCGATACCAAAGGTCAGCAGTACCCATAACGCAATCGCAGTCAGTAGCGCGCTGGCAGCTTTGTTGACATGGATGTTATGCTCAAAGGCAATCGCCATATACCCTAATATAAAAATCCCTGCTATCACCACGTATAACATTACCCCTCCCCCTGTGATGCTAATACCCACATGCAAAATATCTTAACCTTAGTTGGCATTATACGGTAAAATTATCGCCAAATTCTAGCGACACGCATTTTGACCAACCTTGCTCAATTTGCGCCAACTGACAACAGGACAGCCCCATGACGACGTTATCAATTACGCCAACTTTAATTATCCCTGCCATTGACCTCAAAGACGGCAAATGTGTCCGCCTAAAACAAGGGCGTATGGAAGACGATACCGTATTTAGTGACGACCCTGTTGCAATGGCAAGCCGCTGGGTAAAAGAAGGCGCTCGACGCCTGCATTTGGTGGATTTAAACGGTGCTTTCGATGGCGTGCCGGTGCATAAAGACGTCGTCACCGCGATTGCCAAAGCCTACCCAAATTTACCCATTCAACTCGGTGGCGGTATCCGTAGCCTTGACACCATCCGTCATTATCTAGAAGCGGGTTTGAGCTATATTATTATCGGTACCAAAGCAGTCGAACAACCTGAATTTGTTGAACAGGCGTGTCAAGAATTCGCCGGTCATATCATTGTGGGTATTGATGCTAAAGACGGCATGGTAGCGACACATGGCTGGGCAAATGTCACCGATGTCAAAGCGGTGGATTTGGCAAAACGCTTTGCCGATGCAGGCGTATCTTCTATCGTCTATACCGATATTGCGCGTGATGGCATGATGCAAGGCGTCAATGTCGAGCAAACGGTCAACTTGGCAAAAGAAGGCGGTATTCCGGTGATTGCCTCAGGTGGGGTGACGGACTTACAAGACATCGAAAATCTAAAACCCTACAGTGATTATCTTGAAGGTATCATTACAGGCCGTGCTATTTATGAAGGTACTCTAGATATTGCTGCGGCGCAGGCGCTTCTCGATAGCTAGCAGGCGCTTCTCGATAGCTAAATGATATTTAATTCGCTATATGACGGAAGGTCAGATTAATTCTACCTTCCGTTACTTTTTTGGTCTTAGGCAGGCTGTGCAGCCAATGACGTTGGGTTTGCCCGCGCATGACAATTAGCTGTCCATTTTGCAAGGGAATCTCGACTTTTTCCTTGGTGATGCGGTGCTTGAATACAAATTTACGGGTTGCCCCTAATGAGACAGACGCGATAATGGGCTCATTGCCCAGTTCGCTTTCATTATCAGCATGGTAGCCCATACCATCATCGCCTGTGGGGTAATAATTAAACAAACAGGCGTTAAAATTTGCGCTCATATGTTGCTCGACCATTAGCAATTCTATGTGCTGTTTTAATGCCAAAACATCCGCGGTCCAAGGCGTTGCCGTCTTACGTTGTCCAGAATAGTGATAGTCGTTTTCACTCATCCATACGATTTGGCGGTGGGTGATATGGGTTTTGCCAAAAATTGTGACAACGTCATGCTGCCAAGGTAACTGCGTTAAAAAATGCTGATAAAGCGCATTGGGCTCATCAGCGGGGTTGTCAAAAACCTGCCCAAAATCATTGACAATGCCATCGTATGGCAACAAATTCTCGTTGGGATTGGCGGCAAATAATGTCATGTTAGCTTGTCAACTTAAACTTTTGAAAAATGAGCTTGGCGCATAATTCTGGGGCTTCAAGTGGCAGTAAATGTCCATAGTCATTGAGCACCGTCATTTGCTCCTTGGGCACGAATGTATCCCACATTTGGCGCACTTGTTGACTGATAAACATTGACGGCTTACCGATGATTAACTGCACAGGCACTTTGTTGTCGGCAATAAGCTGTTGTAATGGCTTCATAATCAGCGGTGTACCAAAATAATTGGCGAGTTCTTGCTTGGGTGAAAAACGTAGCGTGAGTTCAGCCTGCTCACCTGCCTCTAAACTATTTGTGGCATAGGTTAAAAGGTGTTCATCGGTGATACGTTTGTACGCTTTATGACGGCGAAGAAATTGATAATACGCATCCACACTGTGCCAGTCAGCTTGTTTGACTTGGGTACTTTTAAAGGGTTCTCGGGTCATTTTCACCATACGTGGCACCAGGCTATAAAGCTTACCTTGCTGATTGGTAAAGGTGACAGGCTCAAGCAAATAAAGCGCGCTAAACAAATCTGGGCGTTTGGCGGCTGCGATAGTGGTGGCAGTTGCCCCTTGTGAATGCCCAATACCGATGATTGGTTTGTCCTGTGTTTTTTGCAAAAATTCGATTAAGACATCCGCATCTTCTTCACGAGTCATTTTGTCCGCGGTCGGTTTATCGTACCATTCCCCCCGCATGGTTAGCGCGGTGATATTAAGATGTTGCGCTAAGTCGCTCAAGAGTGGCTCGTACACGCCTAGGGCAAAGCCGTTGCCGCCGTAAAAATGGGCAGTCTGGCTGGCGGTGGGGTTTTTGATGTTATAGTATTTGGCATTTTTGCCGTTTAGATTGATGCGTTGTTCTTCCATGCCAATTGTCCTAATTAATCACTTAGTCACTTGATTATAAGACCCAGTGAAAAGTTATAACTACCCCTTTTGTGACTTGCCATTCACCCTTGCCGTTGGGCGGTATCAAATCTAGCGTAAGTTAGCCGTACCTTTATTTAATCATCTTCCCCCAAGAACCCGCCACTTTGTCTTGCCCATAATTTGGCATATACACCATTTTGAGCTAAAAGCTGGGCATGGCTACCTTGCTCGACAATTTGCCCTCTATCCATCACCACCAATCTATCCATCGACGCAATTGTCGATAATCGGTGAGCAATCGCAATCACGGTCTTGCCTGCCATCATATCGTTAAGACTGTCAGTGATGGCGTACTCCACTTCGCTATCGAGTGCTGAGGTTGCTTCATCGAGCAGCAAAATCGGGGCATTTTTGAGCATCACACGGGCGATGGCGATGCGCTGGCGTTGTCCACCCGAGAGTTTGACCCCTCGTTCACCGACTTGGGTATCCAAGCCGACATTGCCTTTGGCATCGCTTAAATGTTGGATAAACTCCCACGCATGCGCTTGTTTGGCGGCGCTGATAATTTGCTCATCGGTGGCATCTGGGCGACCATAGGCAATATTTTCTCGCACGGTGCGGTGCAGTAGTGAGGTGTCTTGGGTGACCATGCCGATTTGTTGGCGTAAGCTTTCCTGGGTGACATCGCTGATGTTTTGATTATCAATCAAAATCGCGCCGCCATCGACATCATAAAAACGCAGTAGCAAATTCACCAAGGTTGATTTACCTGCCCCAGAGCGTCCCACTAGACCGATTTTTTCACCTGCCTTAATTTCAAGGTTAAAATCATCGAGTAGTTTTTGCTTGGCATCGGTGTCATTGGTTTTATTGCCACTGCGACCATAATTAAAATCGACATGGCTAAAGTTGATTTCGCCTTGGGTGATGAGTAAATCCCTAGCATTCGGCTTATCTACCACGGTATGCGGTTTTGACAAGGTTTTCATGCCGTCCTGCACGGTACCGATATTCTCAAACAATGCCGCCGTTTGCCACATTATCCAGTGGGTCAAGCCGTTAAGACGCATCGCCATCGCAGTCGCTGCCGCAATCGCTCCCACGCTCAAGCCGTTGTAATACCACAGGTACAAACCGAGGGCTACCGTAGTACCGACCAACACCACATTAATCAAATGATTGACCAGTTCAAGGCGGGACACCCAGCGCATTTGGTCATGCACCGTATCCAAAAACTGGCTCATCGCATCTTTGGCATAAGTTAGCTCACGGCGAGAGTGGCTAAATAATTTTACCGTCGTGATATTGGCATACGCATCCGTAATCCGCCCGGTCATCAAGGCACGCGCATCGGCTTGGCGACTGGCAGAGTTTTTAAGCTTGGGGATAAAATACGCCACAGTGGCAAAGAACATCACCATCCATAACAGAAATGGGATGAGTAACCAACCATCAAGGTGAAATAAAATAATGCCACTACTGACAAAATACACCAATACATACACCAGCATATCGGCAATGGTCATAATGGTATCGCGCACCGCAAGCGCGGTTTGCATCACCTTGGCAGATACCCGCCCGGAAAACTCGTCTTGATAAAACTGCATGGATTGACCGAGCATTTGACGGTGAAAACGCCAGCGCATCTGCATCGGAAACACGCCTTGCAAGGTCTGAAAATGAATCAGCGAACTTAACCCAACCAAAATCGGGCTGACCACCAACACGGCCGCCATCATTAGCAAACTATCGCCTTTTTCTGCCCACAGATTAGCGGGCGTATAAGCACCCAGCCAGTTGACGATATCGCCAATCCACTTATAAAGTAGCGACTCATACACGCCTATCAAGCCTGTCAAGAACATGAAGGCAAAAATCCAACCCCGCAAACCCTTGGTACACGCCCACAGAAACTTCAAAAAATTATCCGTTGGTAGGTTGTAATTGTCTTCTGGATAGACTTCCAGACGATTTTCAAAAAAACGAAATAAACCCATAATTGATTATCAGTAGTTTAAAATTATCTGTGTTATTTTAGCAGATATTGAGGATTGATAGCAGGGTTGCTGACGGCGAGCTACAATCCTTTACATACAAGTAAACAATTTTCAACTTAATCCCTAAGGCGTAGTTATCAAAACTTTTTTATCGCCATAAAAAAGCCATTATCCTAGAATAATGGCTTTTTTTGAGGTTTGTTTAGCCGCTACAATATTGGGTAAAAGTGCTAAAATTATAAGCCATACAAATGACATTCTTATGAAGCCTTATAAAGCTTGTTTGATACATTTTTGCGCTAGATTCATTTTGCGCCAGATTTATTTTGCGATAGATTGATAATAAGGCAAATTCACTGCGGTTAATTCGCCTTTTTTATCCACTAATCAAACCGATAAATATCCATACCCAGATTGTAGTGAGCAAAGCTTTCATGCACTACCGACATCACATCCCCTGCGCCCCGCGCAAAAAATACAGGCAGTAAATGCTCGGGCGTTGGGTGATTGTGGCGCGCCAAGCTATGCGTCTGCCAATCAAACATCGTTTCGTCATTGGCTTTTAGCTGATCTATTATCCAGTATTTAAAGGTTTTGGCTTGCGGCTCAATCTGTTGGCTGTTAAAACGCACATTGTATAAGTTATGGGTAATACTGCCCGATGCCACAATCAACACGCCTTGTTGCCGTAGCGGCGCAAACAACTGCCCAAGCTGATACAACTGACTGGGGCTAAACCCGTGTGGCAATGACACCTGCACGATTGGCACATCGGCATTTGGGTACATGTGTAGCAGCGGTGTCCAGACACCATGATCAAATGGTTGATTGTCGACCACTTTAACCGCCACTTGCATTTGCGCTAGCTGCTTAGCGATACTTTGCGCAGCCGCGGTATGGCCGGCTGCGGGGTACTGGATTTGAAATAACGCTTTAGGAAAGCCCCCAAAATCATGTAAAGTGCTAGGGGCTGGATTGGCGTTGATCAGCCACTCGCCACTTTCCCAGTGCGCCGACATGATAAGGATAAGCTTTGGCTTTGGTAAAGCTGCACCGAGCTGATGCAGTGCCTGAGTAAATGGCGTATCTTCAATCGCAATCGTCGGTGCCCCATGCGAGATAAATAAACTCGGCAGCGTTGGGGTATCAATGCTTGCGCCGAATACATCAGTTAATGTTAAACCCTTCATGGCGACCTCCTATTGTTATCACCTAAAACTTTTATCACCTAAAATTTTATTAACTAGGCTAGGCACTGACAGTTTGTCCACGATTATCAATCGAGAAAGCACCCGCGCCTGCGACAGATAAATATAAGAAAGCAAAACTATACAGCACAGCGGCTTCCCCTTGGTTCAGCAGTGGCAACCAAAAATTATCGATGCCCGCGTGCATCATAAAGTATGCCACTGCCATTTGACCTGACAGAATAAAAGCGACAGGACGCGTGAACCAGCCCAAAATCAGTAACACGCCACCGACCAATTCTAACACGCCTGCTAAGCCCATCAGCGAAAACAATTGCAAGCCATCAAACATGGCCACATGCGGCACCCCAAATAATTTTGCCATGCCATGTAGCATAAAAGTGTAGCCCAGTACGATACGAAGCACGCCAAGTACATAAGGTTTGTATCGAGAAACATTGTTCATTGTTGTTTCCTATTAGTCTAAAATTACGGTCATGAATATATGTGATGACGCCATTATATTGATATCTTATTAAGAGAAAAACACATAAAATATTGATATATTATTTCTTATCAGTTGATAATTGAGATGACGCATTCAAGCATTAATTCACTTGAAGCATTAACTCACTTAAGGATACGCATGGATACGCTCAAAAGCTTGCAAGTGTTTCGCACCATCGTAGAAAAAGGCAGTTTTACCAAAGCCGCTGATGCACTCGATATGTCGCTTGCCATGACCAGCAAACACTTACAACACCTTGAAGCCTATGTGCAAGCCAAGCTATTACATCGCAACAACCGTAATTTGAGCCTCACTGAAGTCGGTCAACAATACTACGCAGAAGCGGTACACGCCCTAGATATTTTGCAGCAGGCAAAAACCAAAGCGCATGATGGCAGTTTATTGCCGGAAGGAAAACTGCGAATCATTGCACCGGTATGGTTTGCCACGCCCTATTTTGTCAATCTGCTTGCCAAATTCCAGCAAGATTACCCCAAAATTGCGCTAACAGTTGATTTGGAAAATCGCTTCACCGATTTGATTGCTGCAGGCTATGACCTAGCCCTGCGGGTGGTCAACACGCCACAAGATAATTTGATTGTCAAACCGCTCGGTAAAATAGATTTTTATTATGTCGCAAGTCCGCGTTTTCTTGCGCAGCACGAACCGCCTACGTCTGCAGACACGCTCAGTGACGTGCCAGGGATTTTACCCAACTATACGCACATGGCAACCACACTCAAACCTTATAATAGTAGTAATAACACCGTGATGATGGCACAAATGGCGCTGACAGGCATGGGCGCTGCGATATTGCCCGAATGGCTGATTGAGGATGAGATTGCGCAAGGACGACTGGTCAAATTGTTTGAGCAGCCATTTAGCAGCGTATCAATCTATGCGGTCTACATGAATCGGGCATTTTTAAATTTAAAAATACGCTTATTCATTGATTTTTTGGGGGAGAACTTAATAAAAAACGATTAGCGTGTTAACTGTTTCTATATTTTAAGTCACTAGCCTTAGCGTCGATTGGGCAACGAAGCCGGCATTCGACTATTTCAGGTTGTTTGAATTGTACAAGTTGGGTATTGACTATTGCTATTAGTATGCTCATTATCTGATTATGTATTGCAATAATTTTTAATAAAAAAATTTTTCATATAACAACAATTTAGTAGAAAAATATCCGTTTAATTTTTCACCAAAATATTTCTCTTGCATTAATTTGGTTCATTTCATGATTTTTATGCGCCTATGGCATAGATTTTTTGTTTTACACTGCACCAACTTCAATAATTCGATTAATTTTGGTGCAAAATTGAGCGATTTTTAATCTATTTTTCAACTATTTAACTGCCTTTCGCTTTGTTTTTTTTGGCATGAAACTTGATGAATTATTTAATAAGTTATTTATAGAATAATCTGTCAAGAAAAGGACTGCCATCGTGAGGCAAAAACTATTTCATCTTTTGTCATGAATAAGGAGCCAATAATGCCAATTGCCAAAGCATTTGATGAACTGCAACTCGCCGATGGGCAATATAGACACTCGGCACAACAGGTAGGTGCTTGGCTTCAAGAGATGAATTCAGACACGTTAATTAGTTTGAATAACCAAGCATCGGATATTTTTTATCGCCGCGGCGTGACCTTCACTGTGTATAGCGATGCCAGCAACATTGAGCGCATGATACCCTTTGATATCATCCCGCGCATCATTGACATCCAAGAATGGCAAGTGATGGAAAAAGGCTGCCAACAACGTATTCGCGCGCTCAATCAATTTATCCATGATATTTATCACGAACAGACGATTGTCAAAGAAGGCATTGTGCCAAGCGAGTTTGTGTTTAAAAACAGTGGCTACGAGCCGTGGATGCTGGGTATCAACTTGGATAAACCCGTCTATGCCCATATCAGCGGCATTGATTTGATTCGCGACCAGCACGGACAATATTGTGTGCTCGAGGACAACTTGCGCACCCCTTCTGGCGTCTCTTATATGCTCGAGAGCCGCAATGTGTCGCAAACCCTACTGAGTAAACTCTACCAATCTCAATCGGTGTTGCCGGTGGCGGACTATCCAAAACGGTTAAAGGCGTGTCTATCAAGCACCACCAACAAATACGACCCACAAATCGTGGTGCTCACCCCAGGACGTTTTAACAGTGCCTATTATGAACATGCGTTTTTGGCGCGTGAAATGAATGTGCCCTTGGTGCATGGCTATGATTTGATTGTAGAAAACAACCATGTCTACATCCAAGGGGTACGCGGCAAGGTACAAGTGGATGTGATTTATCGCCGTATTGACGACCCATTTTTGGACCCGTTGGCGTTTTTACCCGATTCAATCTTGGGGGTGTCAGGGCTAATGAGTGCGTATCGTGCAGGCAATGTGGTGATAACCAACGCCCCAGGCACAGGGATTGCTGACGATAAAAGCCTGTATCCATTTGTACCCAAGATGATTGAATATTATTTGGGTGAAAAACCGATTTTACCCAATGTGCAAACTTATCAATGCAGTGATGCCGATGAATTGGCATATGTGCTCGACCATATGCCAGAGTTGGTGATTAAAGAAACACAGGGCTCGGGGGGATATGGGATGCTGATAGGACCGACGTCAAGCAAAGAGCAAATTGCCGCTTACCGCAAACGTTTACTAGACAATCCAGCAGGGTTTATCGCCCAGCCGACCATTAGCTTGTCCACCAACCCAACCGCGGTTGCCAGTGGCATCGCACCGCGCCATATTGATTTGCGTCCTTTTGTATTGTCACATGGCGATGGCACAGTGGATATTGTGCCAGGCGGATTGACGCGAGTGGCAATGACCGAAGGCTCATTGGTGGTCAACTCATCCCAAGGCGGTGGGGTAAAAGACACTTGGGTGGTCGATACCGTCAATGGCAAACTCAGCGGCAAACAAGGTCCCGCTCATTTGGGCACCATTCAAACCAACCACGAACGAAAATCGCAATCGTTGACTTTATTGGCGTATGAAAATATCAACCATAATCGCTTAATTTTACTGTTATCAACAGCGAGCTATTTAGTATGGCTAGGTCGATACAGTGAGCGCTTACGCTACTATGAACAAATCATTACACGGCTGTCAAATGACCAGTGCAGCCAAACAGACGTCGATGCAATCGTGCACAATCTTGGCTTGCCGATTTCAGCCGATGCCGATGCCCTATATGACTATCTTGCCAACAAAAAGGTGCCTGAAACCATTGGCTTTATCGAGCAAAATGTCCAAGACGTCAAAGGCGTTATTGGCAAAGATACGGCTGAACTCTATAACCTCATCAAACGGTTAGCTAATACAGGCGCCTACCGCGCTGCCAGCCTACAGCTCTATGCCTGCAATGCATCGATGCAACAAGAAAACCCGATTGTGGTCACGTTTTGGCAACTTGGACAGTGTTTTGAATCGCTCGACTGTCATATATTGATGAAAAAAGATTGCCGTGAGTGCGTGCAAAAACTTAAAGAAGTTGTTAATACCTTGCCAGAGAACACACGCTGGCGTGAGCTGGATAGATTGGTCAATCAACTGTTAAAGTCTAATCAACCCAAAGATTTTCAGTCACTATCGGGCGCGTTTTCAAATATTTTACAGCAAGGTGTATAAGCCAAATCTATTAGATGACTACCATCATTTTGACAAAAATAAGCAGTTAGTGAGAGCACAATGAGACTTATAATCAGCCACCAAACCAATTATTTTTATGAGCAACTTGCCTTACGCAGTGTGCAATACATCCGCATGACGCCGATGACACTACCCCACCAAACCATCCATAACTGGCAAGTGATGCTGCCTAAAGTCGCACAAATGCAAACGGACGGCTTTGGCAACCAATGGCTCACCCTAAGCCGTCACGAACCGCACAACAACTTGCAAATTCAAGCCTTTGGGGAAGTAGAAATTAACGCTGATACCTTATTTATCCCTGACAATCAGCAAGTGCCGTATCAGATTTTTGCCGTACCCACCAAGCTGACCCAATGCTCCGAAGCCATGCGTGAATTTGCCCATGACGCGCTTGAGCAGTTTTTGCAAAGTGAGGACATTGATGCGCAGTTAGCCATCCTCAAGTCATTGGCAAAAGACTTGCTCGATAAAATGCCCTATACCAAAAGCGTGACCCATGTCGGCACCACAGCAGAGCAAGCGTTTGCGATGGCGGCTGGGGTGTGCCAAGACCATACCCATGTATTTTTGGCACTGCTACGGGATAAAGGCATTGCAGCGCGCTATGTATCAGGTTATATTTATGAGGCAACCCAAGCGCATATGGCAAGCCATGCCTGGGCAGAGGTCTGGCTTGCAGGTAATTGGTACACCTTTGATATCTCTAACCAACATTTTACCCCTAATTCTCATGTCTACATCGCCTTTGGGCGTGACTATGCCGATGCGGCGCCAGTGCGCGGGGTGCGAACAGGGGGCGGTGACGAGCGACTGTATAGTCAAGTCATGGTATCTACAAGCCCCCAGTACATACCGCAGCTTAACGCGCAGTTTGCAGCGCAGCAATAATTTGCCACTATTGATTCACCAATATTTGCTAAACCAGTATTTGCTAAAAAGGAACAACTATGACCTATTGTGTGGGTATCAGACTTAAAGACGGGATGATTTTCGCCAGTGATACTCGCACCAACGCGGGCGTCGACCAAATATCGATGTTTCGCAAAATGTATCAATACGGCATTGAAGGCGAGCGGTTTTTGGTGCTACAAACCGCCGGCAACTTGGCAACGTCACAAGCGGTATTTACCAAACTAGATAACGCCATCAAACTTGCGCAAGAGCGTAATTTGCATACCGTCCCTACCCTGTATGATGCTGCGCAATTGGTGGGTGAGTGCTTGCGAGAAACCACTATCCATGCCCAAACCATCGCACAAGAAACGGATACCAAGTTTAGAAGCAGTTTTATTTTGGGGGGACAAATCAAGGGGCAATCCCCCGAAATTTATTTTATCTACCCTGAAGGCAATTGCATCAGAGCAACAACCGATACGCCTTTTTTCCAGTTAGGTGAAAGTAAATATGGCAAGCCTATTTTAGACCGTTCCATGAATTATAATTCATCACTCAAATCAGCGATGCGAGCCATTTTGATTTCTTTTGATTCAACCATCCGCTCCAACTTATCCGTCGGTATGCCGATTGATGTGTTGGTCTATCACAATGACAGCCTACAGATGCCACAAGGGTATCGCATTGATGAAAACGATGAATACTTTGCCAGCATCCGCCAACACTGGTCAGATGGGCTGAGAAAAATTCTGGCTGAACTTGAAGACTCACCGGTGAGCTATTGGCAATAGCAACTGTCATACAGTTAAAAATCAACCCACCTCAAACCATCTAGCAGGTTCTTCACTGTATCATCCCCTGTCCATTTATATCGTGCTTTTGGTTGTAGCGTTTTTGGCATATACCGCTCTTGACATATAATCCGTTCCCGTCTATATCGACCAGTCCTAGGCAATTGCTTTGCTATAGTTCAATTGTCTTACCAAAGATAATGCAAATACCTTGGGTTTTTGCTAGGCGGTAATTTTTGTGGGTATGCTATCATGTGATTTTTTATAATTGTTTGGTTTTTATGCTATGCAGCTAACTGATTTGGCACCTTGGGGTGAATCACTCAGAATCGCCGTAGAAGTCATCGGCACGATTGCTTTTGCCTTGTCAGGTATCTTGGCAGGCGTGCGCAAACGTATGGATATGTTTGGGGTAGCGGTGCTGGGATTTTTATCGGCGTATGGGGGTGGCACGCTGCGTGATATTTTGCTAGAGCGGCGACCGTTTTTTTGGGTGTCCCAAGAGCTGATGTTATGGCTAGTGTTTGCGCTTTGTATTGTGGTGATGCTAGTCAATAGCCGCCGTCCGTTTCGTATCACCCCTGCGGCGATTCAATTGGCAGATGCGTTAGGTTTGGGCTTGTTTGTCGCCTCTGGGGTACAAGCATCACTGGCAAGCGGTATGCCGATGGCGGTATCAGTCATTATGGGGATTATTACTGGGGTATTTGGCGGGGTGATGCGTGATATTGCCTGCGGTGAGATGCCCACCGCGTTTTTTGATCATCGTCCGTATGCCATGTGTGCCTTGGTTGGCGGCTGGGTGTATGCGATTTTGGCGGTTTACAGCTCGCTTGCCGCTTGGGTGATTATGTTCATCAGTACCGTCACTACCACAGGGCTGCGTATTGCCGCGCTGGCGTTTAATTATCATTTACCCGGTTGGAAAAAAAGCGCCTCTTAGGCAATAGATTAGGTAGCTATCAGATTTGTCAGTCATCGGATGTGGCTTGACTGCGGCAATCCGTTAATGAATTCAAGGCTTTATCAAGCGGCTAAATCAAGCGAATAATACCGATGCTCGCATTTGATGACGTCAAGCTGGTAAGTCAGATACGCATGATTGCCTGTTGGTATGATTGTTTGTTGGGATGTCAAGCGCTGCAGCCGCAAGATAATGATACAGCAAAATCTCGCTATATCATTATCTAAGCTTAGCGTATGCGGCGGTTTTGGACAATAGTCGCTGTCGGTATCTAGATGGCTTACTTTTGCCAGATTGAAATAAATACTGCTTACACCAATCGCTCGACCGCTTTTTTCTTCCAAACAAATTGGTAATACAAGCCTTGTAAAACGCTCATCACTATAAAATTCGCCACATACGCCCACCAAATGCCTTGCAGTCCAAAATGACGACTGAGTAAAATCGCACTGGGAATCTCTACCAATAAGATAGTGCCGATACTGATAAACATGGGCTGCCACACCATGCCCGTCGCACGCATCATGCCACTAAAAATCATGCCACTGCTAAAGAAAAGCAAACTCCATAACACAATGTGCAATAACTGCTGCGCCAGTACAATCACGCCTTCCACCGTGATAAACATCGCCATCAAATAACGGGAAAAAAGATACGCCAAAACAATCAACCCACCCGTAATAATGAGATTGGTCACCATGGCAGTGCGAGTGACGCAGTTTAACGCACTCGCTTTACCTGCGCCAATCGCTTGCGAGGCATAAATTGATGCCGCTATCGCAATCGAAATGGCAGGAAATTGCACATAGCTCAACACTTGGTTGACTGCGCCATAAGCTGCGGTGGCATTGGTACCAAAGCCATTGACTAGTCCAATAATTACCAAGCCAGATATCGCACCCGTGACCATCTGAAACGCGGTAGGTAACCCCAACCGAATCACTTTACGCGCGATATCAGGTTGAATGCGTATATATTTGAGTAATTGAGTATCAATTTGTAAGGGGTGATTTTTGGCACGGGTATAAAAAAACAAAAACAGCAATACCAACAACTGTGACAATAAAGTCGCAATCGCAGGGGCTTGGATATCTAGCTTGGGTAACCCAAACCAACCTTGAATGAGCGCAGGCGTAACCACAATACCAATCACAATGGAAATACCCACGGCAAACAAGGGCGTCACCGAATCACCAACCCCGCGCAATAACGAAGTATAAGCGATAAATAAAAACAGTAGCGGACTTCCTGCCAACATCAATTTGGCATAACGGTTTGCCAAGACTTGAATCTCAGTAGGGACGCCCATCTGCACAATAATCAATTGACTGAGCAAGCTGCCCGCAATCGCAATCATTACCCCTAATATCAAAATAATTGCAAAACTATTGCCCGTAATTCGTTTGACCAAATCCAACTCTTTGGCACCCCAAGCCTGCCCTACCAAAATTGATGAGCCTGAAGCGATACCGATAATAAATGCCATCAAAAAAAACAGCACTGGGGCAAACACCGACACGGCGGCAATCGCCTGTACCCCTAGCATCTGCCCAACAAAAATGGTATTAATCGTCCCTGACAGCGATTGCAAGATGTTGGTCAGCAGTAAAGGCAACAAGAAAAACAAAAACGGTCGCCATAGCGTGCCAACCGAACTAAAATCTGGAAGTTGTTGTGATTTTTTCATACCGTCAAATTTACTTAATAATCTTAATAATAATGATAACGATGGCTAATTTAATTATTTTTTTACTACCTACCCGCTAGGTAAGTTTTATACAATGTTAGATGTCAACCCAAAGCGTATCGAAAGGCCAAAAATCTACCGACGCTGGCAAAATTTCGTTCATAGTAAACGATTGCTCAACAACATATCGCAATAAAATGTTAACTATCTTTCGTTATCACCCGTCATTTTACCGCTTACTTTAACAAAGATAACAAACGACACATATTGTCAAACTTTTATGGCCGATAACTCTGTTAAACTTTACCCTGTGCTTTGGTGCATAAGTGGCGATAACCAGCCACTTTGATAATGAGAGAATCAAAAAATTCACTAAAAAAGAGAACAATAATGACAACCGACAACCAAACCGATACCCAGCAATTTCGCAGCGAAAAAGACACCATGGGCGCCGTCAACGTCCCTATAGATGCTTACTGGGGCGCGCAAACCGAGCGCAGCCGCAATAACTTTAAAATCGGTGGCGAAACCTTACCACAGCCGCTGATTGAAGCCATGGCACTGGTCAAAAAAGCCGCCGCCATCACCAATGCCAAATTAGGGCGTATCAGCGATGACAAACGTGACCTTATCGTGCAGGCCGCCGATGAAATCATCAACGGGGCACTGCGTGACCAATTTCCTTTGGTGGTTTGGCAGACAGGCTCTGGCACCCAGTCAAACATGAATATGAATGAAGTGATTGCCAACCGCGCCAATGAACTTGTCGGTCAAGGCAAAGGTAGTTATCAGCCGATTCATCCCAATGACGATGTCAATCATGCCCAATCTACCAATGACAGCTTTCCCACCGCGATTCGGGTAGCGGCGGCGCGTCAGATTACCTATCTGCTTATCCCTGCGGTGCAAAAACTGCGTGATACCTTAGCAAGCAAAGCCGAGCAGTTTGCTGGCATTGTAAAAATCGGACGTACCCATCTGCAAGACGCCACCCCTTTGACGCTAGGACAAGAGTTTAGCGGCTATGTCAGTCAGTTAGATCATGCGCTCATTCGTCTGAATGCCGCGCTACAAGGTCTGTATGAACTGCCTTTAGGCGGTACGGCAGTCGGTACAGGACTCAATGCGCACCCTGACTATGCCGAGCAGGTCGCGCAAACCCTAGCTGCGTTGACTGATGTGCCTTTTGTCACCGCGCCCAATAAATTTGAAGCGTTAGCAGCCAGAGACGCTGAAGTTTTTGCTTCAGGTGCCCTAAAAACCTTGGCAGCGAGCCTCAATAAAATTGCCAATGATGTACGCTGGCTGGCTTCTGGTCCTAGATGTGGGATAGGTGAGCTTAGAATCCCTGAAAATGAGCCAGGCTCCTCCATCATGCCAGGTAAAGTCAATCCAACCCAGTCTGAAGCCATGACAATGGTCGTCGCGCAAGTGATGGGTAACGATGTCACCATCAATATGGCGGGGGCTTCGGGTAATTTTGAACTCAATGTGTTTATGCCAGTCATCGGCTACAACCTGCTGCAATCGATTCGCTTACTGGCCGATACTTGTGACAGCTTCAATGACCATTGCGCGATAGGTATCGAGCCTGTGACAGAAAAAATTGATTATTTCCTACATAACTCGTTGATGTTAGTCACCGCGCTCAATCGCCATGTCGGCTATGAAAATGCAGCAAAAATTGCCAAAACTGCTTATAAAGAAAATAAAACCTTAAAACAAGTTGCCGTTGAACTGGGTTTATTGACTGACGCCCAATTTGATGAGTGGGTCAAACCTAAAGCCATGATTAGTCCAAAGTGATTAATCAAAAGTAACTAATCAAAAATGATTAGTCCAAAGTGATATAAGCGTTAATGGGGCGTAATCCCCATTTTTTGATGAATCAATTTTGATAAATCAATTTTTATCAGCAAATTTTTAGCCAGATGACAGCCATCTGGCTAAAAGCTAACTCACGTATCGTTGGCTATTTACTAAATCGCCACTAGCTCTCTGATGCCTTTTTCTGGCATATCACCGCCCATGCCTTGGGCAATGACTTGCCCCCGTGCCATAACCGTATAGTTGTCGGCAAGTTCTTCGGCAAAGTCATAAAACTGCTCGACCAAAATAATCGCCATATCGCCTTGGTCAGCCAAGCGACGAATCACCCGTCCGATATCTTTGATAATCGATGGCTGAATCCCTTCGGTCGGCTCGTCCAAAATCAGCACCCGTGGCTCAGAGGCCAAGGCCCTTGCTATCGCTAGTTGTTGTTGTTGACCGCCTGACAAGTCACCGCCCCGGCGCTGGCTCATTTCATCGAGCACAGGAAAAATCTCGTACAAATGGTTTGGGACTTTTTTGGCTTTGCTGCCTTTAAACTTTGCCATGCCAATCAAGATATTTTCTTCTACGGTTAAGGTTGAAAAAATATCTCGCCCCTGTGGCACATACGCCATGCCTGCGCGCACGCGGTTTTCGGGCGATAATTTGCTGATGTCTTTGCCATCGAGCAAAATTTGACCCGATTTAATCGGTAAAACCCCCATCAGGCACTTTAACAGTGTGGTTTTACCCACGCCATTGCGACCGAGTACCACAGAACACTCACCCACAGGTGCGGTCAAACTGACATCGCGCAGAATATGACTACCGCCATAATATTGATTGATTGTGTTTACTTCTAACATCGCTATCCCCTATCGCCCTAGATATTTTTCGATGACATCGTCGTTGGCTTGTACTTCAGCAAGCGTTCCTTCTGCCAAAATCGCCCCTTGTGCCAATACCGTCACTTGCTCACTGATGGTGTCAATAAAGCTCATGTCATGCTCAACCACCACCAAGGTATGGTCTTTTTTGAGCTCCAAACATAGCTCAGCGGTGCGTTCGGTTTCGGCATCGGTCATGCCTGCGACTGGCTCATCGAGCAAAATCAGCTTGGGGCGCTGCATCAGTAGCATCCCAATCTCCAGCCATTGTTTTTGCCCGTGCGACAACAATCCAGCAGGTTTATTGACAAACTCGCCCAAGCGAATCGTCGCTAAAGTCTGATCAAGGGCATTTTGGGCATCTGGGTCAAGTTTGCTAAACAGGCTTTTTTTGACCCGCTTATCTTTGGGTGCGGCAAGCAATAGGTTTTCCATGACGGTAAAATTTTCAAACACCGTGGGTTTTTGAAATTTTCGCCCAATGCCAGCTTCGGCAATTTGCTCGGTGGTCATGCTGGCAAGATTGTGGGTTTGTCCAAAATATACTGACCCTTCCGTGGGGCGAGTTTTACCGGTAATCACGTCCATCAGCGTGGTTTTACCCGCACCGTTAGGTCCGATAATACAACGCAGCTCGCCTTCTTTGATGTACAAAGATAAGCTGTTTAAGGCGCGAAATTTATCAAACCACACGCTGACATCTTCCATATATAGGGCAATGCCTTTGCTAAAATCCGCTTCTTGTGACTTTAGCCGTCCGTAGTTGGTCTCAGCAAAGTCATTGATATTATTATCATTTGTATTCATAACAGACTCTTTGATGTGTTATTAATGGGGTATTAGTCATCAGGTATAATCAAACTAACTACTGGGTTGCAGGCGGTCAGCATGACGCTGCCGCCCCTGAAGCCCCTGCCGCCTAAGATTCTTTTTTTGCTTCTATGTTTATTTCTTGGTTTGTTTCCATATTTTTTACGCTTGGCTCGACCGTTTTTTTGCCATGCGTGATGTTGTCCAATAGACCAATAATGCCTTTGGGTAAAAACAAGGTGACGACCACAAACAACCCGCCCAAAATCAATAGCCAAGCTTCGGGATATGCCACGGTAAAGTAAGTTTTCACCGCATTTACCACACCTGCGCCCAATATCGCCCCAATCAGCGTGCCGCGTCCACCTGTGGCGACCCAGACCGCCATTTCAATCGAGTTGACAGGGTTCATCTCACTGGGGTTGATAATGCCCACTTGTGGCACATACAACGCGCCAGCAATCCCTGCGATAATCGCCGATAACACCCACGCAGATAGCTTGTACCATAGGGTACGGTAGCCAAGGTATTGCAAACGGTTTTCGCTATCACGCACGGCGCCCAATACGCGACCATACGGCTTGTGCATCAAATAACGTAAGCCAAGGTAGGCAAGCATCAGCACGAATGCCGTGGCAAAACATAGCAAGGTGCGCGTCATGGGAGCAGCAATGTCCATGCCCAAGATGGTTTTAAACCCGGTAAAACCGTTGTTACCGCCAAACCCAGTTTCGTTACGGAAAAATAGGAGTGATGCGGCAAACACCATGGCTTGGGTGATAATCGAGAAATACACGTCTTTGATTTTTGAGCGAAAGGCAAAAAACCCAAATATAAAAGCCACCACTGCCGGCACCAGCACCACCAATATCGCCGCCCAAGCAAAGTTGTCTGTGCCTGCCCAAAACCAAGGCATTTTATCCCAGCTCAAAAACCGCATAAACTCCGGCAAGCTGTTGCCTGATGCTTGGCGCATCAGATACATACCCATCGCATATCCACCAAGGGCAAAGTACAAGCCATGCCCAAGGCTCAAAATCCCCGCATAGCCCCATACCAAATCCAGTGCCAAAGCAACCATCGCCAGACACATGATTTTGCCAATCAAAGTGACCCAATAAGCGGATAAATGCAGCGCCGAATCAGCAGGCAGCAAATGCAACCAAGGCAACACCATCAACACCGCAAAACAGCCCATAATTGCCAAGCGACTCACTGGTTTATCTGCAAATAATTGTAAAATACGCATTTTTTAACTCTCCAATGATTACTCGACAAAGCGACCTTTAAGGGCAAACAGACCTTGTGGGCGTTTTTGGATAAATAGCACCACCAGCACCAACAAAATAATTTTGGCAATCACCGCACCCATGCCAATCTCAAGCACGGTGCCACTCACGCCTAGACCCAAGGCGGCCAATACTGCCCCCCAAATTTGACCGACACCGCCGACCACCACCACCAAGAAAGCATCGATGATGTAGTTTTGCCCCAAATCAGGACCGACGTTGCCCACTTGCGCCAAAGCACAGCCTGCCAAACCTGCCAAGCCAGAGCCAAGCCCAAACGCCATCATATCGACACGCGCCGAGCGAATACCCACCGCACGCGCCATTTGCCGGTTTTGGGTCACAGCACGTACAAACAGACCAAAGCGGGTGTATTTGAGTAAAAACACCAGTAATGACAGTACGATAATGGTAAAACCGATAATCGCAATACGGTTGTATGGCAACATCAAGCTTGGGGTCAAAGCGACAGCGCCGCTTAGCCATGAAATATTGGAGACCTCGACGTTTTGTGCCCCAAAAATCATGCGAACTAACTGCATCAGAATCAAACTCACGCCAAACGTGGCAAGCAAGGTTTCTAGCTGTCTGCCATATAATGGACGTATCACCACCCGCTCAATAATCATGCCAATGACGGCGCTCACCAAAAACGCCAGCGGAATCGCGGCAAGCATGTACCAATCGACATAGCCTGCCAAATGGCTTTTAAAAAAACTTTGCACCACATAGGTGGTATAGGCACCAATCATAATGAGCTCACCATGCGCCATGTTAATGACACCCAATAGACCGTAAGTGATAGCAAGTCCCAATGCCGCTAACAACAAAATACTGGCGGTGCTGAAGCCAGAAAACACGTGTCCTGTCCACTCACTGGCTTTGATACGCGATTTGACTTTGTCTTGGGTTGTTTGTAAGGCTTGTTTGAGCTCAGGGGAATGGCTGGTTTGTTTTGCCATCGCTTCGATATCGGCTAACACATCGGGACTGTTACTGGATGCCAAGGTTTTTAATGCCGCAATCTGGGTCATCTCATCGCCCGATTGCAAATCCATACGCGCTTGCAGTTGCGCCAATGCTGCTTTTACCGTACTGTCTTTTTCATTGGCATAAATATCGGCAACGGTTTTTTTATCGAGCGTGGCGATATTGTCAGCTAGGATATCCACCGCTTTAAGACGCTCGCTGGCATCGTCGGATTTGAGTTTGGCTTTGGTTTGCCCTAAGGTCAACGCCGAACGCAGCGCGTTATTGAGCGTGACTTGGTTTAGGTCGCTTGGCCAATTGCTTACCAAGGTATGCGCAGGATAACTGTAGAGTTGGTCGGTGTTTTCTAGGGTATAGACATTGCCGGCATCATCACGGTACAGCTCGTCTTTGTTAATCAGTTCGACCAGTTTGTCATAAGATTGGCTGGTGCCTGTCCAGTTGTTGAGCATGGCTTGACGCCCCGCAAAATCGGCGGCTACGAATTTTTGAATATCATCGCCTGCGCTGGCTGTAGTGCTTGTGGCTGCGCTAGTTGGCGCTGCTGTGGTTACTGTAGGGGTTATCGTAGTGGTCGAAGCGGTACTTGCCTGTGCATTACTCACGCTTGGCAATGCAATGCCCATCGTGGTCGCTAGCGACATGCCGAGCACAATTTTTTTACTTTTTTGCAAAAACTGCCCGAGAGAATGATTACCATTGAGCATGATGGTCGCTCCTTAGTTTGTATGATTAGTCTTTATGATTAGTCCATCTGTTTGGTGGGGTGACGGATCAATGTTTAAATCAATAAAAGGTGAAATCGTAAAATTTTGGCAAAAAAATAAGCCATACCAGCTGGGGTATTGATGCGCGGTATGGCTGTCACAACATCGATTGCTAACTTCATTCAAGCTTATTGGAAAGGCTTATTTTGGGATGCTTATTTTGGAATACTTATTTTGGGATATAAGGACTCCAAGGTTCCGCTTTAATGGCATCTTTGGTTTTGTAAACCACATCAAACTGACCATCGGCACGGATTTGCCCAATCATCACAGGTTTGTGTAAGTGGTGATTTTCGGCATCCATGGTTAGCGTGTAGCCCGATGGCGCGGCAAAGCTTTGACCTGCCATGGCAGCACGGACTTTATCCACGTCGGTGGAGCCCGCTTTTTCAACCGCTTGCTTCCACATATTGATACCCACATAGGTGGCTTCCATGGGGTCATTGGTCACTACTTTATCGGCATTTGGTAGTTTGTGGTCAATGGCGTATTTTTTATAAGCATTCACAAACTTGATGTTTACAGGGTTTTTGACCGATTCAAAGTAGTTCCATGCTGCCAAGTGTCCGACTAATGGGGTGGTGTCGATACCGCGAAGTTCTTCTTCGCCCACAGAGAACGCCATCACAGGAATATCCGCCGCTTTGATGCCTTGGTTACCAAGCTCACGGTAGAAGGGGACGTTTGAGTCACCATTGATGGTGGAGATAACGGCGGTCTTTTTACCCGCTGAGAATTTTTTGATATTACCCACGATGGTTTGGTAGTTGTTAAAGCCAAATGGGGTATATTCTTCCATAATGTCGCTATCTGCCACGCCTTTAGACTTTAAGAACGCCCGTAAAATCTTATTGGTGGTACGGGGGTACACATAGTCAGTACCCAATAGCACAAAGCGTTTGGCACCGCCGCCTTCTGGTGACATCAAGTATTCAACTGCAGGAATGGCTTGTTGGTTGGGCGCGGCGCCAGTATAAAAGATGTTTTTGGACTGCTCTTGTCCTTCGTACTGCACAGGGTAGAATAATAAGCCGTTTAATTCTTCAACCACAGGCAACACAGATTTACGAGAAACCGATGTCCAGCAACCAAAGATAACCGCAACTTTGTCTTGTGTCAGCAGCTGGCGCGTTTTTTCGGCGAACAATGGCCAGTCTGACGCAGGGTCGACAACCACAGGCTCAAGTTTTTTGCCCATCACCCCACCTTTGGCATTGATTTCGTCAATCGCCATCAACGCGGTGTCTTTGAGCGATGTTTCAGAGATTGCCATGGTACCTGAGAGTGAATGCAAGATACCCACTTTGATGGTATCACCATTGCTAGGGGCAGGTGCACTACCGGTGGCAGCAGTGGTTGACGTGCCACTGGCTGGTTTGGCATCACTTGATGATTGCGGTTTTGAACAACCTGTCAACATCATACTGCCCGTTACCGCTAGGGCAACCAAGGATCTGCCAAATGCACGACGGCTTAATTGACGCTCAGTCGTGGTTAGCTCGGTGGTTTTTTTGTCTAACATGTGTCACTCCTAAAATAGTTGGATTGCCGTTTTAAGGTAGAGCGTAACGGATAGGCTTTGGCTATCGGTTGCTGGTTGTCTTAACTGACTATAGTGACAATTCAATTAGTGTGCCAATCTGCATATTTAAAGCTATTTTTGAAAATTTTTTCAATTAAATCAAAAGGTTGAATTGGTATAGTTGAAAAAATTTATTTTAAACAATCACCCATTGGCTAAATGCTGCTCCTGGGTAAAAAATGGGCAAACTTTGGCGACCTTAGCGATTTCACCAATCTGATGAACTGTAATGGTTTTTTGCACTATTACCATTCATCTGGCATTTATCTGGCATTGCTCTAGCATTCACCTAGCATTGATTGATGCTAAACAACGCTTTATCGACAATGTCTTTATGACATTATCCAATTTATTGCATAAAAAAAGTGCAAGCCCGACAGCTTGCACTTTTTATCAAAAATGTTGTTAATCGCTAGTTAGCCAATACCAGTGCCATGCCCAATGCCGCCATGATTGAAGGTAGCCAAGACAACTTGGGATGCGCATGAGCTTGTGCTTTTACCCAATTCATCACCCCTGCACCCACAGCAAACAAGGCAGACATCGCGGTTATCATGCCTAAGCCAAACCCTTGACTCACGCTACTGACTGGCATCTCCACGGCATGCGCCATACCATGAAATAGCGTCAAACCAAATAAGCTGATCGCCATCATGAGCGAAAAGCTTTTCTGATTGGCTTGTGCTATCTTGGTGCGCTGCGCCAAAACTGCGACCGCTGTCAACACCACCGATAGCAAAATCGCACCTTCAATAATCGATGAGCCAATCGCCACATGAGCTAGTTGCACCAAAGCAAATCCTAACAATAAGCTTGTCACCAACAAGCCCAAACCCAGTTTTTTGTAACGGGCAAACACCATGCCCATGCCAACTGCAAGCACCACGTGGTCAAGACCCGAGATAGGATGCATGAGCCCTGCGGTGACGGCAGCCATTAAATCCACCGAACTTGCACCTACATGATGGGTTAAACCATGACCGACATGCGCTACTGCCACACTTGAAAGACTAAAAAGCGCGGTTGCCAACGCCGTTTTTTGGGTTGTTTTTTGGGTTAAAGTTTTCATTATGTCTCCTTGATTTTATCGCATTTGTTACATATTTTCGCTTGAGCTTGGTAAATGTTGTACCGGCTGTGACGGAATCTCTAGCGCTCTTAGCATGCCCTGTTGTTGGATAAATTTGATAATGTCATCCAAACCGTCTTGAGTTTTCATGTTGCTAAACACAAACGGCTTATCGCCGCGCATTTTTTTGGCGTCTTTGTCCATAATCGACAAATCCGCGCCCACGAGTGGCGCAAGGTCGGTTTTATTGATAATGAGCAAATCTGATTTGGTAATCCCGGGTCCACCTTTGCGGGGGATTTTGTCGCCTGCACTCACATCAATCACATAAATAGTCAAATCCGACAACTCTGGGCTAAAAGTCGCCGCCAAGTTATCACCGCCCGACTCAATGATAATCAGCTCAAGACCGTCAAAGCGGTTTTGCAAGGTGGCCACGGCATTAAGATTAATCGACGCATCTTCACGAATCGCCGTGTGCGGACAGCCGCCCGTTTCCACGCCAATAATCCGCTCAGCGGGCATGGCATCGTGGCGGGTCAAAAACTCCGAATCTTCTTTGGTATAAATATCGTTGGTAATCACCGCCATGTTGTACACGTCTTTGAGACGGCGACACAGACTCAAGGTCAAAGCGGTTTTGCCAGAGCCAACAGGCCCGCCAATGCCAAGGCGTAACGGGGATAAGCGAGGCTCTTGGGTTGGGGTTTTTTGGGTAAAGCCAGTCATGGGGTTTCCTTGTGAGTAGTATTAAAAACAGGGGTTTTAGGAACGAAAGAGACGACTATATTGTTGTTCATGATGACAGGACAATTCTGCCAACGACGGTACAGACGCTGATAGTTGCAAGTGGTTGATTAAAATCAGTAATGTTTGGGCATGCTGCTGTGCTTGTAAAAATTGTGGCGCAATGTCTTGTAGCTTACCCACAACCGCTTGCCGATGATTGATGGCTGTTAATGCCGTTTTGACTTTGCTGGCTTGCGTTTGGCAAAGCTTGGCAATCGGTTCATCCATCACTTGCCCCAATTGCCAAATAATACGTTGCCCCGCCATTTGTCCCAGCGGCAAGGTTTTGACAATCGCTAAGGTCAGATTTTCCATTTGAGCAAACGCATAGGTCGTCAGGCTATCGGCTATCGGCAGTTGCCAAAAATACGCCAAGCGAGCGAATAACGGTAAATAGCCTTGCGCTATCCAATCTTGTGGCATCGCAAGGTCGAGCACGCCATCGAGCCAGGCACAAAATGCCTGCGCCAATTGTTGACTCTCTAATAAAAACTCATGGCTATCACGGCTTGCCCCATAAAAATTGGCTAGACTATCCACCAAGCTGTGGTGAGTTGTTTGCGCTGACAGCTGCATCATACTTGCCATCAGCGGCAGTTCAAAATTGAGTAAAACCTCTTGTTGATACGCCTGCAAAAACGCCAAACTACTGGCTTCATCATGGATAAAACCTTGCTCAATGGCAGACTCCACGCCTTGGGAATAGGTATAACTACCAATCGGCAAATTGCTCGACGCCAGCATCATCAGCTTAAGCAATTGTTGTGGCGGCGCCGTCTGTGTAAGGTGCGATGTTGTTGTCATCGTTTTCATGAAAAAAACGTGGCTTTAGTTAAATCGCCGATGATTGCACTTTGCGTGTCTGATGCATGGCTTAACCGATTATCATGCCCATGTGAATGCCCGCCATGCCCATATGCCCCTGTTTCGGGTTCAAAAGCGTGTTCCACTTCGCTCACGGTTAAGCCCAACTTCACCAGCATATCGGCAAGCACATAATCGGGCTCAAAATACAGGGCGTAATCATTGTCATGCTGAACCAACATCAAAGGTACATGACGATTGCCCAAATGGTACGCCCCGCGCATCAGTTCAAAAGCATTGTCAGCGGTGACTTTGGTGAGGGTTTGTGGTTTGGCAAAAATTTGTATGATGTCGCCTGACGCATTTTGTACCACATCACCGTCTTTGAGCGTACCTGTGCGTGGTAGGTCGATACCGACCGCTTCACCATTTTGCAGGGTTGCACGAAAGCGTGACCGCTGGCGCGTGTCAAAGTCGATTTGTAGATAATTTCCTTTTTCTTTTTGATGCTTTAATTTTTCAATCTGATTTTGGGTTAAATCTGATGGATTGATTCGCTTGTTATAAATTTCCATTGTTACTCTTTTCTAATTTCTCTAGATACTCAGAAATGTTGCCATTCCAACCACACTTTTGACAACGACCATTTTTTAATTCATGCACGCACTTTTCATACCCATAAAGTTGATGTGAACCGTTAGGACATAAATTTGACATCGGTGAAACTTGTTCAAAAAATTCACTACCGCATTCATCGCAAGTTTTGATAGTTATATTTTGTTTTACCATACATTTAATGCCTAACTTTGCATTGGGAATATGCGATACGCCTCTACATTCAAATGGTTAAAATAAGAAATACCGCTGTGCCATTGGCAACACAGCTGACGGCTCACAAGTGAGCAGCTGACCATCCGCCCGCACTTCATAGGTTTCTGGGTTAATCGACATCTCGGGGCAATAGCTATTAAACCGCATATCTTTTTTGCGAATGTTACGAATCCCCTGCACAGGGCGAATCACTTTTTGCAAGCCGAGCTTGTGTTGGATATTGTTGTCAAAGGCAATTTTGGATACAAAGGTGATACTGGTTTGGTGGGTGGCTTTGCCAAGGCTTGCGAACATCGGACGATAATGCACCGGCTGCGGGGTTGGAATGGAGGCATTGATATCGCCCATCGGATAAGCGGCGATGCTACCACCTTTTAAAATCGTGTCAGGTTTGACCCCAAAGAATTTGGGTGACCATAGCACCAAATCCGCCCATTTACCGACTTCTACCGAACCGACTTCCTCGGCAATTCCGTGGGTAATGGCAGGATTAATGGTGTATTTGGCGATATAGCGTTTGATGCGAAAATTGTCATTTTCTGTCACTGTATCTTCGGTCACTGGGTCGACGTCATGAAGCTCAATGTTAGACGCATTTTGGCTCACTGTATCGGGCGCTAAAAATCCGCGTTGGCGTTTCATTTTATCCGCCGTTTGCCAAGTGCGGATAATCACCTCGCCCACCCGTCCCATCGCTTGCGAGTCGCTACTCATCATGGAGATTGCCCCCAAATCGTGCAAAATATCTTCAGCGGCGATGGTTTCTTGACGGATACGGCTCTCAGCAAAGGCGATATCTTCGGCAATCGCAGGGCTCAAATGGTGACAGACCATCAGCATGTCGAGATGCTCATCGATGGTGTTGATGGTAAACGGACGCGTGGGGTTGGTCGAAGACGGTAATACATGCGGCTCGCCAATCGCCCGCAAAATATCAGGGGCGTGCCCGCCGCCTGCGCCTTCGGTGTGAAAGGTGTGAATACAGCGGTCTTTAAAGGCATTTAGCGTGCTTTCTAGATAGCCACTTTCGTTGAGCGTATCGGTATGAATCGCCACTTGCACATCATACTCTTCGGCAACGCTCAAGCAGTTATCAATCGCTTGCGGCGTGGTGCCCCAGTCTTCATGCAGTTTTAGCCCGACCACGCCCGCTTCGATTTGCTCGATAATCGGCTGCGGCAAGCTGACATTGCCTTTGCCTAGTAGCCCAATGTTCATGGGCATATCATCAAGGGCTTTGAGCATGGTTTCGATATGGTATTTGCCGTTGGTGCAGGTGGTGGCAAGCGTGCCTTGGGCAGGCCCTGAACCACCGCCAATCATGGTGGTTACCCCAGACATTAAGGCAACCTCCGCTTGCTGTGGCGCGATAAAGTGAATATGGGTGTCAATCCCGCCCGCGGTCAAAATTTTGCCTTCACCTGCAATAATCTCGGTGCTTGCGCCAATGGCGATGGTGACATTGGATTGAACATCGGGGTTGCCCGCCTTGCCAATCGCCCAAATTCGGCTGTCTTTTATTGCCACATCGGCTTTATAAATCCCGGTATAATCCAAAATAAGCGCGTTGGTAATCACGGTATCAGCCACCTCAGCAAATGGGAGCTGCCCTTGCCCCATGCCATCACGAATCACTTTTCCACCACCAAATTTGACCTCTTCACCATAGCTGGTAAAGTCTTTTTCCACTTCGAGCCACAGCTCGGTATCAGCAAGACGCAGTTTATCCCCCACGGTTAAGCCAAAATGCTCGGCATACATTTGGCGGGGTACGGATTTTTGTGATTTTGGTAAACTTGCGGTATCCACAGATGCGGTGGCTTGCCCCATCACCCGCCCAGCAAACCCAAAAATCGCCTTGTTGCCACCAAACTCGACCAGTTCAACTGATCGCGCTTGCCCGGGCTCAAAACGCACTGCTGTACCTGATAAGATATTTAAGCGAAACCCAAGCGCCTTGTCACGGTCAAACGCCAGTGCGTCATTGGCTTCGGCAAAATGATAGTGAGAGCCGATTTGAATCGGTCTGTCGCCGGTGTTTTTGACCAAAATAGTTTGGACGGCGCGCCCTTCATTAAGGATAATGGCTTGGTCTTTTAGCTTATATTCGCCAACTTTCATGGTTTACCCCTTATACTGTTTAAATTACACAATCGGTTGGTGAATAGTCACCAGTTTGGTACCATCGGGAAAGGTGGCTTCTACTTGTACATCGTCAATCATCTCGGCGATGCCATCCATCACATCCTCGCCCGTCAGCCACGTGCTGCCTTCTCCCATCAACTGTGCCACTGTTTTGCCCTCTCTTGCCCCTTCGAGTACCAACATACTGATATAGGCTATTGCTTCTGGATAGTTAAGTTTTAAGCCACGTTGTTTGCGGCGCTCGGCAACCAGTCCTGCGGTAAAAATGAGTAATTTATCTTTTTCGGCGGGGGTTAAATGCATGGGTTACTCCAATTATTTTTTTAGTGTTAAAAATTAGACCTTCACTGCCACTAGGTTGCCCAAATTCGGGGCAAATGACTGGCTTTTTGCCACATTAAAGTGCGAATTTCACCACGGACTGCACCAAAACTGTCAAAACATTGGCGAACGTCATCACCCAAATAGCGAATAATCATCACCTCCCCTGTTTGGGTGCAAGAGACAGGCAAGCTATGGTGGTCGATAAATAAACGTAATTGCTTGACCCATTCAATCAGCTGTTTTTGCGCATCAACGCTTGGCACAACCCATAAGCTAGCAAAGACGCTATGGTTATTTAGCCCCACGGGTGAGCCAAACCAATCGTGGTCAGCACAGTGATGTAAGGTATCAGCAAGCAGCAATTTGGGCTGCTCATCCACGCGCCAAAATAGATTTGATAACCGCATCTCGCCTGTACTATAGCGCTCGCCATAATGCTCTCGCCCTAACAGGTTAATTTCCCAAGCGATAACACTGGCAGCTGGGCTGATAAAAAACTGATTGGTGGCATGGGCAAAACTTGCGTTATAAAAACAGTTTTCTTGCGGTAGCCATTCAAAACGGCTGTCATCTTGCAGATAAACCGTGACATTTTGTACAGCATAACTATTTGAATTTTCTTGAGTTTCTTGGTTTTTTTTGGTTTCTTGGTTCTTTTTGGCTGATGGGCTATCATCGGTTTGCTTGTTAGGGGTGTAACTTGGTAAATTACCGTACCATTTGTTTGCCCCGGGCGTGGTAATCACGGCGTGGGCGTGATGTTTTACGCCAATGTCAATATCGAGCTTATCGCCTAAGGCGATGCCAGCGGGCGGATACAGCATGATGACATGACAAATACCTTGCTGCTCACCGCTTTCAGGATACAAGGCTTTTTGTACCCGCAAGGCGCCTTGGTGGTGGCGTTGTACCAAATTGGTGCGAGCATGCTCACCCGCATGTTGGGTGTCAAAAGCTAAGGTAAGGACTGAGTGCCAAGCCATATCTATCTAACTATATGAAAAATATATGGTTTTATAGAATGCAAGGGCTGTGCCACATTAGGATATTGAGCATTGATATCATCATTGTGAAGCCCAAATCAGGGATGTTTACACAGTGTTAGGCTATTATTAGACTTGAGTATCGACTTCTGTCAATTGCCGATGACGCTGCATGGGCAATTTGATAGAGTTTAGGAGGGTGGCTAAAAGGATTAATATCATCCCTAAGTACTGCATGCCATTGAGCGATTGGTGCAGTAATACGATCGACAATACAATCGCGGTAAACGGCTCAAACACGGTGAATACCGAAGCTTTGGTTGCAGGGAGTTTGTGCAAGGCTGACATATACAAGAAAAACGGAATAACGGTACCCACTAGGCTGAGCCCCATCACCCACAACCAAGTGATGGCAGGCATGGTGAAGGCTTTGGCATAGGTTTGATAGGTCATCGGTAGGAATAATAAAGCTAGGGCACTAATCACCACTGAGCTAAAAAACACCAAGGTCGGTGGATAGCGTTTGTGTAAGGCTTTTTTTCCTAAAATGCCATACAGTGAATAGCACACCCCAGACAATAGACCAAACACCATCCCCCAACTCAACGTAAAGTTCTCACTGAGCGTTGTCAATGCCACGCCCAATACCGCGATGCAAGCTAAGGTAAATGATTTTTTTGTTATCGGTTCTTTTAATAAAAAAAATGCCAATACCAAACTAAAAATCGGCGCCGTATACAGTAACGATACCGCAATGCCCGCCCCCACAAAATTGACCGCGATAAAATAGCAAACCGTCATGCCTAGCACGCCAATCAACGATTGCAAGCTCAACTGTAATATCTCGCCAAATGACAACTGCCTAATAGATGTCCACAACGATGGCAATAACATCAGTAGCATCATAGCAGCGGTCACCACTCTTAAAATGGCAATTTGCACACTATCAAAACCCAGTTGATGTAGATAAGTGGTAAAGATACCCAGCGTGCCCCAACAGATAGCCGCCGCAATGACTTGCAAGCCACCCATCGTCGCATGATTGCGCGTGTTAGGGGATTGGTTGGTAGCGAAAGCAGATTTACAAGTCACTGGCAATTCCTAAAAAATGGGGGATAAAAAAAGTGATTCTAGCAAACAAGGTTGGCTAAAACCACTTTGGGAAAAAACTTAAATAAACTTGATGGGGTTATTGATAACCGTGGTTAATCGATTATTTTTCTAACGTTTTTCTAAAATAGACACACTATCGGATTTTTTATACATCACCGTTGCTGCCAGCGCAATTACGCTTGCTATCACCAATAACCAAGCTGGCGCGATTTGACTGCCTGTTTTACTCATTAACCAAGTTGCCATCAAGGGGGTTGTGCCACCGAGTAGCGCATTGGCTGAGTTAAAGGTGAAAGCAAAACCTGAATAACGCACCTCGACTGGGAAAATCTCACTTAAAAATGCCGGTAGTGTACCGTCATTGACGGATAATAACAGCGAGAACACCAGTTGAATCAACACAATGGTTAAAAACCCACCCAGGCTTAGCATATGAAACAAAGGCACTGTCAACGCGATAAACAACACAGATGCGATGATCAGCATGGTTTTACGACCGTATTTATCGCCAATATGTCCCCAAAAAATACCCCCAAACGGACGGACAATAAAGGATAGCGCAAAAATTGCATAAGTTGACATCAATGCGACGGTTGGATCGGTTTTAGCAAAAAATACGCTAGCGATGACAGTGGCAAAGTAGCCATACGATGCGTAATCAAACCACTCGACAAAGTTACCAATAAAACTGGCTTTGGCGGCTTTTTTGAGTAACACAGGATCTTTAACATACGGCTCGGCAGCTGGTTGTTGCATTGCTACGGCAGTGGGTGAAAGTGCAAAAGTTGTCATTTAGTTTCCCCTTGGTTGGTAGTAAGTCATGCTAAAGTAAGCTAACTGATAATGTTATGCGCAGGACCATAGGCGAAGCCTGTGATATTGTCAGCGCCTGTTTCAGTTAAAACCAAAATATCATGTTCACGATAACCGCCTGCCCCTGCCATACTCCTCACTGCTCGTCGTGAGCAATACTGTAATTATTGGGTTTGGTATAATATGTCAGCCAAAAACGTAGCGAGGCGATTGAGACATTCCAATCGGGGCAAGTGCCTGTATTTTTGATTAGCCTAAAAGCAGGCGGCGTGAGACTAAACCTGACCGCCGCCGACACGGTGATTCATTATAACCCTTGGTGGAACCCTGCCGCCAAACTTGCTCAATCTATTGTAAGCACCGACCATGAAGGCAATATCAAGCTGAGTGAAGATGAGTGGCTAGGGTTGTTTGACAAGTTTTTAGGATATGTGTTGATGGGTATGATTCATAGAAATCGTTTCAATTTAACGTTTTCTTAACATTTTCTATGAATCATACATATTACCGCTTGTCTTGTACCATCGCTTAATCAGGTTATTGCTTTGATCAGTTAAAAACCTATTCATCCCACTGCCAATGAATGGCTAACTGGTCTAGCACTGTTTTGGCTTGTGGTTGATGCGACGCATCGCCATCTAGTTTGACTAGCACAATAAACCCATAAGTAGGGTCGTCTTTGCTGCTGACGGTAGCATTAATATGATGTTGTAGTAGTAATTCACTGACAGCCATTACCGTCGCTTGACGTTTTAGTGCAGGTTTAAATACTTTACCCACGGCGGTTAAGGGTAATGCATCAATCACGTAGATGGCTTTAGGAATCGCCGCTTTTTCACCAATGTTTTGTTGGCAAAATTGCATGAGTTTATCCGTATCTAAGTTGACACCCGGCTTAGGGGCAACGAATAAAACAGGTAACTCGCCTGTATAGCTATCAGGCTTACCAATGGCAGCACAGCCAGCTACCCCGTCATATTGATAAACCACCTCTTCGATCATTTTTGGGTCAATGTTGTGTCCACCTCGGATAATTAACTCTTTTTTTCTGCCCGTCAAGAAAAAGTAGCCATCTGCATCTTGATAGCCCAAATCGCCTGAATTAAACCAAGTTTGATTGTCAGAGTCAGTTACCCAAATCCCTTGATTTTGCTGCGCCAAATAATAGCCGACAAACACATTATCGCCGCGAATACAAATATTGCCCACCTCGCCTGTGTTGGCAACTCGCACAAACTTGCCATGATCATCAAGCATCATCACTTGCATAGGCTGATACGGGAAACGTAGCCCTATTGAACCAATTTTCTTCTCCCCAAATCTTGGGTTGGCTGAACTACCACAATTGCCTTCCGTCATACCATACGCTTCAATGATTTGTACCCCTGTTTGTTTTTCAAATTGCTTAAATACTTCTATCGGCATCGGGGCTGCCCCACACAAACAGTGCTTTAAACTAGCAATATCATGGTCGCCAACTGGTAGATTTAATAATCCAGCAAAAAGCGTGGGCACACCACTAAAAAAACTCACGCGATAATGCGCAATAATTGACCAAAAATTTGCCATCACCCCCTCACCGCGATAACCCTCTGGGGAAACCAGTAAGATTTCACCCCCCATCGATAACGGTAATGATCCTGTGACCATGACGGCATTGACGTGAAATAGCGGCAGTCCACACAGCACGACATTGCCTTGATTTAGCATGTCTTCACCAAACAATGCCCGTGCTTGCAAGACATTGGCGACTTCATTTTTATGATTGCGCATGGCAATTTTGGGCGTGCCAGTTGTACCACCGGTTCCAAAGAATGAAGATAGCTCCTCAGCCACAATGGTACGGGGGTTAATTAATCTATCTTTAGGCTGGTTTGCCATTCCCGTGTAAAAATCATGATAGGTGATCGTCTGTGGTAACTGCTGTACAAATTCTTTACTTGTATCTGGCAAGGTTATATTAAGTTGATGCGCAACATGATGAGCAATTGTCACCCCAATGATATGCTGCAAACTTGGGGTAAGCTTGGCAACCGCTACGGCCTTGTCCCAAAGCTGCGGCTTGTTATCTTGGCTTGGTATTGGCGCAAGCGTGATCAGAAACGTTGCTTTGACTTCATTTAATAAGCCAGCAATCACAGACGGTTCAAGCAATGGGTTAATCGGAAAAATAATACCCGTTGCCTCACCGCCCCAGATACAAAAGTGAGTTTCGGGTAAATTTGGTAACAATATCGCGATGACCGTATCTTTATCGGCGCCCAACGAATAAAGCATATTAGCCGTTTGACGTATATATGCCAATAGTTCCCGATAGCTATAGCTTGTGCTGTTTTGATATTGCGTAGCATTCAAAACAAAGGTAAGGGCTTTTTTATCACCAAACTGAGCTTCGCTCTCACATAGCATCTGATAGGTGCTGCTAGGCAGGTTTAAAGGAAAATTTTGTTCATACTGTTTAAGGTCGTGCTGATTTTTTATTTGCTGGTTCATCGTGTCAAAGTCCTTTTCACGGTTAAATTAATTATCGCAATACGCCAAAATTGCCTCTAGAAATAATACGGTATGTCAGTCAAAAGTTCTGGTATTGTTTCGTACATATTTGCTACAGTTAGCTGATGTGATGGATAAACTCAGTTAACTCATGAAACTATGGGAAAAAGGATGTTCCGATGATTGTACTTTGGCTTGCTATTGTTATTATCTTTATTATTGTTGCCACTGCAAAATTAAAATGGCACCCGTTTTTGGTGTTGATTCTTTCAGCATTTTTAGTCGCACTGTTTTATCAAGTTCCTATTGCCACTGTGCCTAAGACGATTGCCGAGGGCTTTGGGAATATTTTAGGTTATATTGGCTTGGTCATCGTATTTGGCACAATTATTGGACTTATTTTAGAAAAGACGGGTGCTGCAATCGTGATGGCAGAAACCGTAATTAAGCTACTTGGCGAACGATTCCCAACGCTAACCATGTCAATTGTCGGTGCTGTGGTATCGATTCCTGTATTTTGCGACTCGGGATTTGTGATTTTAAATTCACTAAAAGAATCATTGGCGAACCGCTTAAAAGTTTCCAACGTCGCTATGAGTGTTGCGTTAGCAACGGGTCTTTATTCCACGCATACTTTTGTACCTCCAACCCCCGGCCCTATTGCTGCCGCAGGTAATCTTGGTCTGGAAGCCAATCTTGGCTTAGTCATCGGTATGGGTCTATTGGTTTCGGTAGTGGCGGTAACCGCAGGTTGGTTATGGTCCCAGCGTTTTTTAACGGCCATTCCTGAATCAGACAATCCATTCATGTCAACTGACAAAGCCGCAGTGATGCAAGCGCGTGAGCAATATGGTCAGCTGCCATCAGCCACGATGGCATTTTTACCGATTATTGTACCCATTATATTGATATGTCTGGCGTCTATCGTAGCATTTCCTTCTAAACCATTGGGCAGTGGATTATTGGCTCAACTATTAGGCTTTGTTGGTCATCCACTTTCTGCTTTACTTATCGGTCTGTTTTTATCGTTTTTACTCATTAAAGGCAATAATAAAAGTCAACTAATTAGCGATAGTATCGCTGAGGGCTTAACGGTAGCGGCGCCAATTCTGTTGATTACCGGGGCTGGGGGCGCTTTTGGTGCTATGTTAAAAGCCACATCGGTAGGTACTTATTTGGGCGAAACGCTAAGTAGTTTAGGTCTAGGTATTTTAATGCCTTTTATCGTTTCGGCGGCACTCAAAACCGCTCAAGGATCAACCACGGTGGCATTGGTAACCACCTCTGCCTTAGTCGCACCGATGTTAGGGCAAATTGGTATGGACAGTGATATGGGCCGAGTGCTTTGTGTCATGGCAATTGGGGCAGGTGCGATGACCGTATCACATGCCAACGACAGCTATTTTTGGGTTGTCAGTCAGTTTAGTCGTATGAGTGTGCCACAAGCCTATAAAGCCCATACTGTCGCTACAGGTATCCAAGGTGTCGTCAGTATGGTGTTTATCTGGTTATTATCGATTATTCTACTTTAAGTCATAGCCTGTCATAAAATAACTTTAGGAAAAGTACCGTGAAAATTGTTATTGCCCCAGATTCATTTAAAGAAAGTCTCACTGCCAGTGAAGTATGTGATGCCATTGAGACAGGATTTACCACTGTTTTTAAAGAAGCTGACATGATTAAAATACCGATGGCAGATGGTGGTGAAGGCACGGCTGCGGCGCTTAAAGAAACGCTGTCTGGCGAATGGCAAAGTATCATTGCACATGACCCTTTGATGCGCCCGATTGAGGCAAGCTATGTGCTACTGCCCAATCAAACTGCCATTATTGAGATGGCAAGCTGTGCTGGCTTGCACCTACTGACACAGGCAGAGCGAGACCCAAGTATCGCTACCACTTATGGCGTGGGTGAAATGCTACTTGATGCGATTGATAAAGGCGCAAAACATATTATCCTGGGTATCGGTGGCAGTGCCACCAATGATGCAGGTACAGGTATGCTAAAGGCCTTGGGCTATCGTTTCTTGGATTCACAGCATCATGAGCTTGTGCAAGGTGGTAAAGCTTTAGCGGCATTGGCGTTCATTGATAACCATGCAGTTAACGATAAAATCGCTGATATTAGTATTACCGTCGCCTGTGATGTGACCAATCCATTATGTGGCAAACTCGGTGCTAGCCATGTGTATGCCCCGCAAAAAGGGGCGACGCTAGACGATATCGTTATTTTAGATAATGCCCTTAGCCATTTTGCCAATATTGCTAGCCGTCAAAATTTCCCCGATAATCGTAATGAAGCAGGCGCAGGTGCGGCAGGCGGTTTGGGGTTTGCGTTAATGACGTTTTTATCGGCAACAATGACTGGCGGGTTTCAGTTGGTAAGTGAATTTAGTAATCTTGAGCAAATGATTCAGCAAGCAGATTTGGTCATAACCGGTGAAGGGAAAATGGATTTTCAAACGTCCATGGGCAAAGTGGCATCAGGCGTGCTATCACTTGCCAAAGCAGTTAATGTGCCCGTTATCGCCATTTGTGGCGTAGTCGATGACCCACACAGCCATTGGAAAGACGATGGTTTTACAATAGCGATTCCCAGTATTCAAACTTTAGGCTCGCTTGATGAAGCACTTGCTTTAGCAAAACAGAATGTTGAAAAAACTGCCTATAATATCGCGATGGCGATGCAATTGGGTCAACAATTAAACCGTTAGTATTTAGCCACATAGTGATAAAAAAAAACCCGACTTTGGCAAAGTTGCGGAACGTAAAATGCTTCAATCTACGTTATATCATATTATACGCTATGCATTATAAAAAAAGGCTTTTAGCCTTTTTTTATTGTCTGTACTTTAACATTATTTAAGATATATTATTTTTTGAAATCTTAAAATTGGCACTGAAAATGAGCTAATTTTTTGTATGACTATTCTACCATTTTTTTAAGATATTTAATTATTTTTAAATAGTTTATGGCTAAAGCTTACTTATATTTCCTTCATATATTTTATTTTTATTAAATTGTAATTTAAATTTATCTTATTTATTTTAGCTTCTATAAAAAAGTCTTACGCCTATATTTGTTAATTGATAAGATGTGAGTGGATTCCCCTACTCCATTTTGGATGGTCTTAGATACAAACTAGCGATTTATTAAATTTGATTGCCTTAGGTGAAGATAGCCAACATCAATTTAAATCTGATGTCACTCGTTCTGATTCTCTTGCTCAAGAGATGGTCGCTTTTAGCAATAGCGCAGGCGGTTATCTATTAATTGGTGTCAATGACAATGGCACGCTTGCCGGATTGACTATTGAGGATATTGGTCGAATCAACCAATTGGTTTCAAATGCTAGCACTGACCATATGCGTCCTCCTATTACACCTACCACTCAAAATTTTAATTTACCTAACGGCATGGTTATGCTTGTTCACATCCCAGAGGGTGTGAGTAAACCATATATGGATAAAAACTTGCATGTCTATGTTAAAAGTGGTTCAGATAAGCGAAAAGTCACCGCTAGAGTAGAGTTGCAACGGATTTTTCAACAGACAGCTTTAATTCATACCGATGAACTGCCCGTTCCATTTTCATCGGTTAAAGATGTGGATATGGCTGCTTTTTCCCAATTCTTTGAAAAAGAATACGGTGAAAGTGTGGATGAACAATCTCTCTCAACGAGTCAACTTTTAGAAAATATGAATTTGATGAGGGTTATTCAAACATCGAATGAACCTACCCAAAATGCTTTGCTGTGAGCTCATTTTGACATTTTTTATCCTGTTTTTGAATTAGGGACACTGCCTAGTAAGTTGAATGAAAATAAATAATTTCTAAACTTAATCACCATAGAAAGGTTTCTAGACTCTCAGCAATCATTGCTAGGCGATACAGAGTTAAATGATGATGAATGATAAAGGTTTGAGTATTAAAACGCTCCTTACCCCATTGTTTAGCTACCTATCTGGTAGGATTTTTTAAATGCTCTGATACAATCTTTAAGCAAGATATCGATATGATGTCGAAAATAGTACCAAAAATCGACACGAGACATTTTTATGTCGACGCCATCGACACTAAATCACAATATGTCGAAATTTGCCTTAAAAATCGACATATCATAAATTGAAGCAAAAAAATTGTAAATAATCAGAATATAGTTAAGAAAATATTTAACTAATTTGAAATTAAAATGGTTTATAAATAGAACTAAAATAATTACATTTTAATATTATTTAAGTAGCCCAGTTTTTTATAAGCGGTTGCTCTACGTTGGTACATTTTATTGAGTACAGGGTGAGTGATATCCACATAATCATACACTTGCAACAGCTTTTTTCCATTAAAGTTTCGCTCAATGCGACCAAGATATTGCGTGGCAATTCCTTTCCAAGAAATCGGCAGTGTGATAAACAAGGTATCTAAACTCGGTAAATCAAATCCCTCACTGATAAATTTACCTGTAGCAATAATGACATCCGCATTTTCAAGATTTTGTTTCGATAAGGTCTTACCTTTTATTCCACCCATTAGTAAGACAACTATCCGTCCTTGCTCAGGTAGGGAATTTATTAACTTAACATTTTTAACAACCTATCTCTGAAAATTTCTTCATGCACTAATTTAATTCTTAAATAGTTTTCAAGTAGAACCAAAATAATTCTAACTTAATTCTACTTACTTTTTAGTTTCTTAGATTTAGCTAATATTAATAAAGTTGGCATAATCAGGATAACTGATATTTGCATTGGCTATACTAAAATTACTGTTTGCTTTCCTATTTTTATAGTTGAATTCTATTTTCATATCCCTAACTGATTTCTAAACTCTAGCGATTATGATGCCCCTACAATCATCGCGTGGAATAGTATGACCTTTTAAAACTTTTTAAACGGTTAACAGTCATCGAATCACTTGTTTTTCCTTAGCTTCAGTTAACCACATTGGAAACTCTTCTAAGAGTAGTTCATATATGTGATCATCACTAATACTATTAAGGCTGTCTAAATCAAAAAAATTGCAATTATCAACAATACGTCCTGTCATATCATCTAGCTTCTCTAATACGCCATAATTGTGTCCACCAATACCAACAAATTGCCAAAATATAGGCAATTTTGCCGCTTCTGTTAGTAGCTTTTGCATTTGTCTACCACTACCTACACCACCATCAGAAATAAATAACACGTAAACAGGGATGCCATCATTAAACTGCTGATAATAATTGATGACGGCCTCTATTGCGGGGATTTCCTCATTGATCCTTGAGCCAACTAACCAATTTTTCCAACCTCGTCGAGTCTGGTTGATAAAATCAGTAACATTGTCTAAATTCACATCATCAAGTCGAGTAGTGTATTGTGCAAATGCCCAGCATTCAAAGCTACCGTCATTATCGAAGCTAATCGCTAACGGCATCAGTCGGTTAACCACTTGCTGTACATCTCCATTTTTATATTGCCAATTCATGGAGCCTGAGGCATCAAGCACCAATGCAACTCGAGCTTGTAGATCCAATAGATTTTTCTTTTCAAGTTGTACTAATGATTTTTTAGTTAAATCAATGATACTCGCGTTACCAGTTTTTTCTGCTTTTTGTATGGATAGCTTTTTCTTTAGGTCGATTTTAGATGGCTGAGTTGCGGTAGGAGTAATTTGCGGTATAGTTACAGGTAGCTCATTAGCCACTTCACCGCCGAAATATTGAATCAATGCCGCTAAACCACCATTAAAACCTTGACCGACCGCGCTCATTCGCCAAATGGCGTCTTTCTTATAAAGCTCTAATACCATGATGGCTTTCTCTTGCTGAAACATACTACCATCAATGATAAAACTTGCGACTGTGATTGATTGCTGGTTAATCTTAATGGGTGTTACTGGCAATTGTGACATGACTTGATTGCCATCAATGGTAATGGTGAGAACTAATTTCTCAATACTGTTAGGTAAAGTCCTAAGATTAACATCAAAATAAACTTGGTTTGAACTGTTCTGGGTTAGCTTAATGCTACTGCAAGGACTTTGAGGTTGATTATAAAAAATCATGTAGGCTTCATCACTGAGTTTTGCCTGATGATTTAAACCAAATAACGCGATATCCAGTGTTAGTCCTGCTAGCGTTTCAACCTCTAAGCTAAAATTTTGCTGAGGGTTTAAAACGTCTGATAGTTTAAGCTTTTGACCACGAATCAATTGCATGAGAATTATCCTTGTTATTATTTCATGTCATCATTGTTTTTAGGTAACATATTGAGAGATTTAACTTAGTTGCTAGTTACGTGCATTAAAATGAGTTGAAGAACATCAGAGTCGTAGCTACGTTTAAATGTCAAATTACGGGTGACACCTTTAGCGGTACTAATATCAATTCCATTGGTAAATACTTGATAGCCGATTAGTTGATTAAATGGATAGCTAAATGATTTTTTACTACCGACAAACATGACACGCTGATTGGTTACCACAAAACTACCAGTATCTATCTCAACGATTCCAGTTTCACTAATCATTCTGCCCTTTTGCTGACCAACTCGAAAGTTCACACCTTTAGCGACACGAATATTGACTCCAGCAGATCCACCCTGATATCCACGTCGAACTACCCGCTCTTCTAGTAAACCTGCTTCAATTAAAAAGTGTGTTACTTCATTGGATTTTAAAATAAGTCCGTTTATAGATAATGTTGGCAAATAACCTTGTTGAATTTGGCGTAATTGGCGATGATAGTCGATAATTTGTAACTCTTGTGGAATTTGATTTACATCAACCATGAGAACGTTCTGGATTTCTTGAATATTGCGTTCTTCCTCCTCAGTAATAATTCCATCACTGACAACTGCTTGAAAAGCAGCTTTATAGACTTCGACGTTAATTTTGAGAAAGTCTTCTTCTTCAATGTTATATTGCTGTGCTAATTGATTAATGGTATTAAGTTCACTATCAGTCAGTTTACCGTCAGACACTGCAGCTATTAGCATCCTTTTAAAGTCAGCCTTATTTGCTCTATCCTGCCTAACATTATTAAATTTATCTTTTATTCCACTAAGTAAGGTCACTTTAATAGCCCCTGTGATACTATCGAAAGCATATATATGCATCTAGAATATAAATCTAATATCTTGTAATTTATAACTTTAAAGACAAGCATGACATTTGATTAATATTTTACCAAGCCTATGTCATACCTGTATTAAATTATAATGTACCCAATATCAATTTAAGCCTCAGGATTTTCTTTCTTATATTTAATTGAGCTTAATACCGCCCAAACAATAAATGCTATTCCAATTAAACCAGTAACAATTTCTGGAATATGAAACTTCATTGAAAGTAACATTATCACCGCTAATGCACCAATCGCATAGTGAGCACCATGTTCTAAATAAACAAATTCATCTAAAGTACCTTTATCGACTAGAAAAAGCGTTAGTGAACGAACAAACATAGCCCCAATAGCTAGACCTAACATGATAATAATTACATCATTTGTGATAGCAAACGCGCCGATTACTCCATCAAAGCTAAATGAGGCATCCAATACTTCTAGGTATAGAAACCCTGCAATACCACCTTTCATAATTGCACCAGCGACAGCTTCTCCTTCAACTTCTGGTGTAGACTCATCATCATCGTCTGCCCCTTCTAACAAACTAGATAGGACATTAGTACCCAAGTACACAAGAATACCCATAACTCCGGCAATAAGTACCGCATACTTGTTAGATGATTCTACTAATAAAAGAGATAATACTAGTAGAAGTAAAGCAACAAAAACGCTCATTGCATCAATTTTACCAAAACGCGCTAGACTTCTTTCCAACCAGCCAAACCAATTAACTTCCTGCTCGTCAAAAATAAAATTTAGAAAAACTAAAAGTAAAAACATGCCACCAAAAGCAGATATTTCTGCATGATGCGCTATAAGCTTTTCTGAATAGAGTTTTGGTTGGTTCAATGCCATATTGATTACGTCAGACATACTCATATCGGCAGTTAAAGCGACAATGACAATTGGGAATAACAGTCTCATACCGAAAACTGCAACTAAGATACCCACTGTAAGAAAAATCGTCTTCCAAAATTGATTCCAATTTTTTAGTACAGAAGCATTTACAACTGCATTATCGAATGACAGTGAAACTTCCATCACTGCTAATATTAAAGTAATAAATAAAGCTGAAAACATCGCGGTCATACCGCCATGTGAAAATCCCCACCATGCTGAAATACTTAATGCGACCAGCGTAAAAATAATGTCAAAATAAAAATGCCTCATAACCTAACCTTATCTATTAAATTAGACTTATAAAAAAAGTGGCGATAAACACCACTTTCTTATCTGTATTTATATCTTTAACCAATATTAATGCCATATTGTCTACACATAGCTGCTAGTCCGCCTGAATAGCCTTGACCCACGGCACGGAATTTCCACTCACCACTGTGACGATATACTTCACCAAATACCATAGCGGTTTCAACTGAATAATCTTCGGCCAAATCAAAACGTACGACCTCAGCACCTGTTTCATCATTAACAACACGAATAAATGCATTAGTTACCATACCAAAATTTTGACCACGCGCTTGAGCATCATGAATTGTAACAGTGATAACAATTTTATCAATTTCAGGTGAAACCATTGATAAATTGACTTTGACAGCCTCATCATCACCATCACCTGCACCACTACGGTTATCACCTGTATGTTCCACTGCTCCATCAGCAGATTTTAATTGGTTATAAAAAATAAAATCATGGTCACCACGAACTTTACCACTTGCTGTAACTAAAAATACGCTAGCATCTAAGTCGAATTCAGCACCAGACGTTGCACGCTCATCCCAACCAAGCCCAATTAAAAGTTTTTTCAAGCTTGGATCCGTTTTTGAAAGTGATAAGTTACCACCTTTATTTAGTGAAATAGCCATATAATCTTCCTATTAATTACTATTGATAATGATTAAAATGATGAACAATTTTTTATGTGACCATTGTTCAAGGTCACTTTCTATTTAAACGCAACAAATGAAAACTTATTTACTACCTGCACGCCAAGAAAAGCCCCACCCCATAGCCTTATCCATTTCTTTATGGCCACTAAAATATTGATTAATGCGCTCTACCTTAATGCTGCCAGCTTCATTCACCAATCTAGCAATCGCACACATCCCTAATCTATTTGTACCTTCGGTCAAATGAGTTTCAATCGGTGGCTGATTTGGTACATGAATTGTGACAACACCATCTGTCTGATTCCAATTAGGGACACCATCGTAGATAAATGCATAAATCAACACTTCACGAATATTTTGCCAGTACTTACCATTAATATCTATCCACTCACCATCCATAGAAGAACCAGTACGATCATCGGCTCTTAACTTTAAAAATGGATACTGATCAAATTTACCAAAATTTTTGCCTAATGCTTGTATTACTTGCATACCACCATCTGAAAGTTCAATAAAGGCACCGAGATCTAGATCAATCCCAGAATTTTGTGAACCAAATATGCCACCTAATAGACTGGATTTATCGGATATTGATCTTTGATTCCAGTTTAAATTGATTGAGATTTTGCCAAAATCATCCTTTTTGGCCAAATTGATAGTTGACTGATTTTTAGTTAAAGTAATCTTATTCAAATTGAGGCTAGATTTGTTTACCTCAGTTGTTAGAGTTGCACTTGGTTTAGGGATTGGAGGAACCGGTGGTGTTGACAAACTTGTACTGGCATTAGAAGACCTGGCAGAACTCTCTTCAGCAATTTCAACGCCAAAATGTTCTGACAAAGGTTTTAATCCCCCATCAAATCCTTGCGATACAAATCGAAATTTCCATGCACCTTGCCTGCGATAACACTCAGCAAGAATTAAGGCCTTTTCTAAACGTCCTTGACTCAATACTTCACTTTCAATAATAACTTGACTACCTTGAATGACTTGAAGTTGAATATTCCCTAGCTGTGCAACTGACATATTACTTGAAAATGCGATTGCAATTTTTTCGATTGAGAATGGTTGCTTGGGTAAATCTAAGTCAAAGAAACAATCTGTTTCATGACCACGATAATTAACACTTCTATCATCACTTTGCATTTGACCATAAAAAATCATATCGCCATCGCCACGAACTTTGTTATTATTAGTTAAACGATAAGCTACACAATCGATTGGATTGCTACTGATTATTCGGATTGTAATATTATCTGTTGGTAACCCAGTATTAGCACCTGCAACTAGAACTTGTGTCATTTTTCAATTCCTCGAAATAATTAGGTATTTTCAACCATCTGTACAACAATAAGCCTGCCACCATCTTGTTTAGATAAAAGAATTTGTTTACCGTCAACTAACTCTACTTTTCCACCTATTATAATAGCTCGCTTGTTGGTGACATCATAAAGCTCTGGCATATTTTCATTAACTAACCACCATCTATTTTCATGCAAAATGAAGTACCCGACTCTTTTGGTGTGATTACTTGCTAATCTTTCATTAGGTGCAATTAGACTGCTTACATGCCATAGAAATAAAGACTGCCCAGTCCACACCATAAGTCTGTGATTATCTGGTCTAAAGCTACCTTCACGTTTAGATGAATAAAGATTAAGGATTGGCAATTTGCCTATAAAGGGAGTTCCACAGAATGGACATTTGGGTTTTATACTATTATCAAATACATACCATTGCTGAGAGCAATCTTTATTTTGGCAAGGTTGCATGAGATCCACAGTCTTCACTAGTGCAGTCTCCCAATCGTTGGCAGATGGACGCTGTGAAGGATCATGCAATGCATTTACGAAGCTTTTCAAAAACAACTCTTTTAAATAGGGGCCAGTAACAGTAAACGGTATCAATTTTGGGTCACCCCATGGTAACTCACTTTTCTTTAGCTGATCGAAATTAACCGTGTTACTTTTATCGGTTGGGTGTTCAATAAATAAAGCTTTCTCACCCATACTCAACATTTCATCACGCTGAGGGTCATCTAAGTCATGTACTTTTTTCCCTCGTAGTGGATGGCGATATAGTAAATACATGTAAATCAATACCGCTAACGCATGCCTATCCGTTGCAATCGAAGGAAGAATTCTATTTGGATCGTCTTTACTAAGATGAGAAGTAGCAACAACTTCAGGCGCGATGAAATCGGGTGTACCTACAACATCTGGTGGATATTTTCCTGGCACCACTAAACCATCCACATCGATGACACATGCCTGACCCTTCACAGGATCAATAAGAATATTTTTGTAAGATAAGTCTGAATGTGCTAAACCAGCAGCATGCATGCGTCTAACAGCACGAGCTATCAGAATGCAAATTTTGACATAGTTTAGCCAGTTGCCTTTTTCTCTAATATCTAGAAAACGATTTTGATTACTGGCACTGGCAAACCATCTACCCTCTTTTTCTTTGCCTTGAATACCTAAAAAGTCATTGTTTTTCGAACCATACTCAAAGAAAAAATAAGGTTGATAGGTAGGTGCAACTATGCCAAGCAACCCACCATGCTCAAGCATAGCATTTGGCCAGCAGAAAATATTCTTCCAATAGTCGCCACCCATACCTTCAAAAATACTTTGCCACTTATTGCCTACAATGGCTTTCAAACGGTCTTTTTGGCGCTCAAAGTCAGCTGTATTTTTATAAAAATTATTTTTTTCTTTGTTGAAAAAACATACAACATAAGATTTGTCAGGTGAAAAATATACATCCTTCATTGCACCTGAACCGATTATTTCATCAACATATTGAACTGTTTTGCCGTCAAAAGTTTGACAAGTGACAATTTCTGCCATTAGTTGTCTCCTTTTACACTAATTTCACTATTTATAATTTGAACTTCTTGCTGAGTTTCATCTATTTTTTCAACAGTTTCAAGGTTGGGAGTTGTGACTAAATGTTCTAAACTATTATTCAGATTTTCTTTATTTTCTATTTCTTCTGTGATTTTCGTAGTAACTGTTGGTTCTACTAAATCTTGTGATTTTGATACATCTGTCGAACAGCCTTTTGTGGTATTTGATTTGGGTTTCATTATCGCTATAGTGCGATCATCATGATGACCTGGAGTAAAGAAATGCATCCAATCCAACAACTTTTGATCAGCATCTGTTTCTTCTAGCATTGGTTGTATTTCTCGCCACAAATCGTTCCATAACTCAAGGTTCGCTAAACCATTATCAGTTTCAAACTTAGGATCAGATATACCATCGGTCATTATGATCACTGCTTCTACATTGTCATAAAAACCACAACGCATACGATCGTTCATGTTGTTGGCAAAATTACGACTTAAGAAACTCGTCTGCCCTGCATATTGTCCACCATCTGGTTTACCCATAAGTCGAATTTTATCTTTTGAATAGACAGCAATTGCACCATCACCCATCCAAAAACTTGTGATAAACGTTTGATTTGGACGTTGTCGATTAATACCGATTAGTAAAGTAGTTGAAAAATCTTTAAACTCCCCTTGAATCCTTTTTGCTTCTAATTCAATATCATCGATGGCAGCATTAATTGCTTGTTGTAGTAAGGGATTTAATAGCAAGTTAATTTCTTCATAAACTTTTTGACTAATTTCATCATATTGTAGAGGCTTAATTGTATCTAAAGCTTCATCTATTTTAGGAATTAAAGTTTTTAATTGATCTTGCAGTATTTCTCCTACCTTTCTTACAACAATTCTTGAGCCTTCCCTAGAATACTTAGCGCTACCTGCTCCATCACAAACAATCATAATCGACCATTCATTGAAATCTTCGACAGGACTTACAAAAAAATCATCGTCTCTAAAAGTACCATTATGTTCATGTGAACGACCACGTCTACTACAACCAATCAATGAGTAGTTAGCCTGTAAAAGATATTTTTTATCTTCATGATTTTTTCTAAAAGGTAAATCAATACTGGGTTCATTTTTTTGCCACAATGACTGAGGATTAGGATTGACAATTAACAGGCAAACATCTGATTTTATTTCGTTTGTAGAAGTGAAATACTGGAAAGGAATTGGAAACTCCCCAGCAACTTTTGGTATACCATTGATAGTTAAATTTTTATTATCAAATATTAATCCTAAACTTTCGGGAATCTTAACATCTGAAATTTTTAAAGTTTCTATTAAGGGGTTTGTAGATTTAATTGTGGCGCTATAGGGTTGTTTTTCCTTAGCATTCGGTAATTGAAAGTTTGGCATTTTTTTAATTTTAGTCTCTGTTGAAGTAGATGATTGCTGGCTGACTGTTTCGCCAGTTAAACTAGCATTGATTGACTCAAGTTTATTTACATCAATTAAAATACTTTCATTATTTGTCTTAGGCTGAATATCTGTAATCTCATTATTATTATTAGCAGATTGTGAATGGTTTTTAGTCGAACAATCTGTGTTTGGGAACGCGTTAATACTCTCTAATGAAGTGTGTACGGGATAGTAGCTAAAAATTTGTTTTCTGTCAGAACTATGAGTAACGGGCACTGTTATTTTGACGCAGTTTTTTGATTGTTCAGCATCTTTTAATGGTTCAGTTATGTTTGCTGAATTAAATTCAATATTCATTTGATCATTAAAAACATGAAAAAAAGTTTCTGTATTTTGAAAACCTTTAGCGACGGTCTTTGCTAATAAGCTATCTGAAGAGATGTTTAGATTAATTGACTCGCCTTGCCGAATAACTAATTGAAGTAAGTTTTGTAGCTGATTCCATACAAGTGGATCATTTATTAATGTTTTAAGGCTTTCTGCATCATTTGGAGAAATTTGAATATTGCTAGAGCTAGTTTGACAAAATAATAGACTAAACCACTCAACAATTGAACATGGTATATGCAGCGGAACAGCATTCGTTTTTTGTAAAGTAAGTGACATAATTAATTCGCTGTAATTAACTTCAAATAATTAACCTTTACCACGTGAGATATCAAAACCAACAGACTCACCTTGTGAAAAACTGACAAAACTTTGGCACCATGGACAAGTCACATACTCTGAAAATCCGTCATAACACATCAACTTCCCACATCCACAAACTGCAAATGCTGAGTCGGCATGACAGTGTGGACAAATTGGTGTACCCTGCAGTAGATTTGTATTGACTTGATTTTCGATAACAGTGTTATCTGACCAACTAAAATAATCTTCGGAAATCGGGTAACAGCCTTTTAATTGATAGTTGGCCATGCTTAGTCCCACATCATCTAAATCATATAGCATGTTCTTTTGGTATTTAATAAGATAGGGTGAGTGTTTCTTTGAACAGCGACCAGTCAAAGTTAGATTAAAGTCATCTACTTTCACAACAGGTCTGTTATATTCTTTAGTTAAATAGCTAAGTCCTTCTTCAAGCTTTGGTAATAATGTACTCATCTCAGTACCAAGACTTTGACTTTGGGCTAAAACTGAGGCACTAATCCATTTAAAAATTTTTTTGAACTCAGGCTCAGATAAGTCTTTAGCAATCATAACATGTTCAGTTAGTGCTCGAAGTAATGTCAAGTCTACTCCTTCACCCATGGCAATTGCTATTAGTGTTGCTTTGTCTTTATAGTTTTTATTCCATTTTTGTAGTGCATTTTCACAGTCATCCGTTGGTCTACCGTCTGTGAAAATATATACTATCGGCTTCCAATCCCCTTTACTCTCCACAGTACTCTTTACAATATTCCTGTCAATTTCAAACATCAGATGTTCTAATGCTTTACCAAAATTCGTACCACCACCAATGGGTAATGTCAGCGGATAATAGGCAAAGACCTCAATAAGAGGAAGTAAGGTTCTAACAATACCAGCAAAACCAATAACGGAAACAAATACAGTTTCGAGTGCATGAGGATCAGTACGCAAATACTTTATAACTGAATCCATGCCTTTTTGCATTTCTTCTATATTTTCGCCCACCATAGACTCTGAGCAATCAAGCAAAAAAAACACAGGCAATCGACGCATGAGTTTGTCCTTTTTTTAAGTATTTTTTTATAGAACGAATTGTATCTCAGCCGGTGGTGGGGGTAGATCTAGCTGCTGTGAGATCCCCGCACTAATACTTCCTGATGTTACGCTCGCAGAGACCCACTTGAAAAATGTTGCGAAGGCATTGGCATCCATATTATCAAGTAAAACAATTTTATTAGTGAGCTGTTTCAGAAACTCAGTTTTTGCCTTTGTACCAGCAGCACAAGCTACAATACTAGCAAAATTATATTGTTTGATTTCTGAGCACATTTGTCCGAACGCATATACATCGGAAGGAGAACCATCTGTCATAACAAATAGCATTGGTCTCCAATCACCTTTTTGATCAGTATTATTATATATAATTTCAGTTTTTAACTTGTTTACTAGCAATTCTAAGGCAGCACCCATAAAAGTTGCCCCTGAGCTAGGTGATTGAAGTTCACCTAACTGCACATCTGCAAGTGCTGTCAGCGGTAAGTGTTCTCTTGCTTCAATATCAAATGTAATAATGCTTAAATAAACACTTTCCAATGCATATGGGTCCTGACGCAAGGCACTAAGCAATGTCTGCAATCCTACATTAACAGAGTGAATAGGTTCACCCCGCATAGAACCAGATGTGTCTAGTAATATATAGACTGGTAAACGACGCATTCATCCACCTTACATTTTTACTTATATTTTAAAATTTAGTATGCTACAAATCGTTTTAACCAATCCACAAAATTATCTGTTGCATCTGGTTGACCTATAGCATTAAATCGCCAGCTACTATTTTCACGAATTAATTCAGCAAAAAGCATCGAACGCTGATTTGCATATTGAGTCATATTTAAATCAAATCGTAAAATTTCTACTCCTCGAGCATCAACGGCTCTAATAAAAGCATTTTCAACCATCCCAAAATGTTGATTTTTCGCTCTTCCATTATATATTTGAACAATAAATACTATTTTTTGATAAGAATTCGGTAATTGATTAAGGTTTACAATAATCTGCTCATCATCACCATCACCTTCACCAGTCCGGTTATCACCTGTTAACCAAATCTGGCCAGAAGGATGTCGCAAATTATTAAAAAATACAACATCTCCACCGGCTAAAGTTGCACTACCTGTTGCATCATAGCCCAAATTCCTAACTAAGCCATTTGAGTCGCATAAAAAGGCTACTACATCTAAATCATAATCATCTTCTTTGTTTAAAAAATTCGCGAAAAAGCCTTTTTTTTGCTTAATATCCCATCCCAAACCGATTGTAACTTTCGACAAGTCATATTTACTTTTTTCAAGTGATAAACCTTGCCCTTTTGCTAGACTAACAGCCATTAGGATTTCCCCTATACCAAGTAATTATATTTTTTAAATTAAAGTACGATATTGACTTCAGGTGGCGGCGGTGGTAAATCGCTTAATCCAGCTACTTCTTTAAATTCAGCATCTACTTTTTGACTTCCGATAGAAACACTAGCAGAGACCCATTTAAAGAATGCTTTAATAGTATTAGCATCAGCAGTATCTAAGGATACAACTATCTCTGTAATTTGTTTAAGTACGCTAGTATCTGCACCATGTCCTGCTGCACATGCGATAATCATCGGTGCTTTAACTGCTTTTAAACTTTCAAAGCCTCTTTGCCAATTATCTGTTGGTGAACCATCTGTCATCAAAAATACGAGGGGCTTCCAATCTCCCTTAACTTCTGGAGTTGTTTTTTGAACTTCTTGATCAATACATTTAGCTAATAAACTAAGCGCATCTCCCAAGCTTGTTGTTCCTGATGCTGTAAGGCTAGGGACTTGGAAACTAGCTAATTCTGTTAGAGGAACTATTTGGTCAGCAGATGAGTCGAAAGTAATGATCGATAAATAAGCAGTTTCTAATGCATATGGATCTTGACGTAATGTTGATAATAAGGTTTGCACGCCATTTTTAACTGATTCAATTGGTTCGCCATGCATCGACCCTGAAGTATCTAACAATAAGTAAACTGGTAAACGTCTCATTTATTTCCACCTTATAAATTTATATAATAAATTTAGTTAAAATTATTGCTGTAATGTTTTCAATTTTTTATTAGAATAACAGTAATTTACAAGAATTTAAAATATAAAATGATTTTATTTTTAGTAATTGTATGAGTTTTATCAATCTATTAATTTATATATTTTAATTCTTTTAGGTATTATCCAATATCTAGAAATCTAAGCTTTAAAATGAGTCAAACATTCTGTTACAAAAATAAATTGCAAAATTTATATAAATTTTAATCTATTTTTAAAGTTAACTTTTTTCAACTTAAGTTTTAGATGGATTTAAAATGGCATATCAACAATCAATTTCTCGTAATATTCCTTCAGCCTTTTTATTTATCGTTGATCAATCATCATCTATGTCAGATACAATGGCTTCAGGAGTTTCAAAAGCACAATTCGTAGCTGACGTTCTCAATAATACACTTTCAGGATTACTACAAAAATGTCAAAAATCTGAAGGTGTGAGAGATTATTTTGAAATTGGGGTTATAGGATATGGGCATGATTTTGTTGGTAATTCATTATCCCCTAATTTACAAGATAAAGTACTTCAGCCCATTTCTAAAATTTATGAAAACCCTTTACGCATAGAAGATAGAAAGAAAAAAATTGCTGATGGTGCAGGTGGAATTATTGAAGTACCAGTAAAATTTCCAGTTTGGTTTGAACCTAAGGCAAATGGTCGCACACCTATGACTAGAGCTCTGACTTTGGCCGTTCAGGAGTTAGCGACTTGGTGTGATAATCATCGAGACAGTTATCCGCCTACTGTTTTACATATTACTGATGGTGAATCTACTGATGGTAATCCTGAAGTGATTACAGAATTATTAAAAAATGTTAGCACTGACGACGGCAGTGTACTCGTATTTAACTTACATGTAAGCACTTTACAGGGCAAAGCCATTTCTTTTCCATCATCAGAGACTGAAGTTTCCAATACATATTCAAAAATGTTATTTAGGATGTCCAGTAATCTTCCTATTAGAGTTGTTGGATTTGCAAAAGATTATGGCTATGAAGTAGAAAATGATCCTAAAGGATTTATGTTTAATGCAGATGCAGAAAATATTGTTAAATTCTTTAATATTGGAACGAGCACAGCATCAAATTTAAGATGATTGAAAAACTTAATAGCCTATCTTTACCAAAAGAGTTTAACTACGCTGATAGTAATGAAGACTTTCAGTATTTTAACTTAATGCCACCTATTCATTCTTACGCTTTAAGTGATGGAGCAAGCAATTCATATAACTCCAAGTTGTGGGCACAAATACTTGTTAAATCTTTTACTAAAGAACAAACAAATATTTCTGAAAATTGGCTACTTTCTTGCATTAAAAGTTATATTTCAAGACATGATTTCGCAACTATGAGCTGGTTACAGACCGAAGGATTCGAAAAAGGTAGCTTCGCAACATTTGTTGGTATACAACAAATCATTTTAAATGCAAAACCTCAAAAAAGATTCTATAGATTTTTTTTAATCGGAGATAGTTTCATTTTTCTTTTTAAAAAAAATTATCTAGGGAATTATCGTTATAAGCCATTATTTGACATACCAAATTTTAACGAAGACCCTTATCTCGTATCATCGAATATTGAATGGAATAAAAAATTAGATTTTAATAATTTGGGATCAAGCAGACTAAAAGAAGTCAAATTTTATAAAAAAGACCGAATGATAGCTATTTGTGCAACTGATGCTTTAGCTGCATGGATAAGTAAAGTGATTGAAAATCAAATCATTAAAGAAGATTTACTTTGCAGGTTTCTTATATCAGTAACAGAAGAGCAATTCAAACTTTTCGTGATATTTTGTCGTATCTTAAAAGTTATGAATATTGATGATACTACATTTGCAGTTTTAAGGCTCTAATATAGATATGATATATCCAAAAATGGAAGAATATACTGAGGTAATGCAGTACCCACATCTCAGTTTATCTGATAATGAACTTAAAAATGGCATAGTTAAAAAATCCGGATATGGCATCCCAATTCCTGTTACTGGTGGATTTGCGCTTACTTATACAGTTGAATGCTCTACCAAAAAATATGCCGTTCGCTGTTTCCACAGACCAGCCCCTAATATCGAAGAAAAATATACTAAAATTTCATCACAATTAAAGAAATTATCAAAAGAATTTTTTGTTGATTTTGACTACCAAGCGCAGGGTATATGTATCAATGGTAAACATTATCCTATTGTAAAAATGGAATGGGCTGAAGGTGTCACACTAGGAGAGTTTTTTGAAAATAATTTCAACAACAATGCATCCTTAACTAATTTATCGATTAGTCTTCTAAATTTATCACAGTATCTTGAGAAAAATAAGATAGCTCATGGCGATATTCAAACAGGAAACGTCATGGTATCTAATGATGGTAAAATGATAAAATTAATAGACTATGATGGTCTTTACTTGGAATCGCTAAAAAACTTAGGAAGTTCAGAAACAGGGCATGTTAACTTCCAGCATCCTTTACGTCAGAAGCTCAACCCATATAATGAGCGTATCGATAGATTTTCTTTAATTGTTGTTTGGTTAGCCACTATTTCTTTAATTGAAGATAGTAATCTTTGGAAAAAAACAAAATCTGACTTTGATAACTTTGTATTTAGAGCCAATGATTTTATTTCGCCAGCAAGCTCACAAACCTTTGGCTTATTAACTAGTTATCCTAGATTAAAAAAGTTTATAGCAGATTTTGCTTCTATTTGTAATAGTAATAACTTAGACCAAATACCTTCATTATTTAACTTTGTGCAAGGTAATAGTAGTTTTGTTCCAACGACTATTACAACTAGAGAATTTACTGGCACAATTGATGTTACTAGCTACATCAGTCCTTACCCTGTTATTGATGCTACCAATTTTGCTGCATGTGTAGACCAAATTGGTAATCTAGTGGAGGTAATTGGTCAAATTACCTATGTTAAAGAAGGGACTGCAACCAACGGCTCACCGTATATATTTATTAATTTTGGAGACTGGAGGAAGAAAATATTTAAGGTGGCAATTTGGGGTGAAGGAATTAATACACTTAATGAAAAGCCTAATTATAGATGGAAAGGTAAATGGGTAAGTATTAAAGGTCTAATGGATAAACCTTATACTGGTAAAAAACAAGATGGTTCACTTTATACAAATATTTCAATAACTGTTTCTAAAAAGGGGCAAATGAATGTCATTGATAAACAAGAAGCAACACTACGTTTGAATGCTTATCAATCTCGCCCGTCTTTCGAAGAGGTTATTGCAACCCCAGAACCTACAAAACCCAAAGATAATAACACTAATATTTTAGCTGAATTAAGAAGAATTCAAGAAGAAAAAAGACAAGCTGACTTGCGAGCCAAACAAAAAGCTGAAGAAGAAAAAAGGCAAGCCGATTTGCGGGCCAAACAAAAAGCTGAGGAAGAAAAAAGACAAGCTGATTTGCGAGCTAGACAAAAAGCTGAAGAAGAAAAAAGGCAAGCCGATTTGCGGGCCAGACAAAAAGCTGAGGAAGAAAAAAGACAAGCTGATTTGCGAGCTAGACAAAAATCAAATCAACTTAAGTTAGCTATTGTTAGTTTGATTACAGTCTTGGTTTTAGGGACTATTATTTATACTCTTTTCAAACAAAATAATGTAAGTGAGTCAACTCACTCAAATACCTACTTTAATAATACTTCCGAGATAACTAAACAAGTCTCAAAGAATGTAAGTTACTCATCTACGAAGTCAAAAAATCAAAATAGTGAATATAAGGGAGATGCTAGTACATTAGATTTGCATATGAATGAAAAACCTGAAACAGATTTAATTAATAAGGATATTAAAAAATCAGCTGCAGTTAAAAATGTGACCAAGACTATCCCTGAGCCGAAATCTGAAGTGGTGATAGGGAAGCCTAAGCCAGTCGTCGAAAAATCAGTCGCTCCTACTCTATCAAGTAATGGTCAAATTAATGCGAAACAGGCTTCACAGCATATTGGTGAACGTGCCACTGTTTGTGGTCAAGTTGCTCAAGTCAAAGAATTTAGCAAAGGTTACTATCTAAATCTAGGTAATACTTATCCGCATCAAGATGCGACTGTATTAGTGTGGTCATCGAATGTGGATAAGTTTGATAATTTAACTTCATTTGAAGGTAGCCCCATCTGCGTGGATGGAATGATTAATACTTATAAGGGTGTGCCACAAATTGAGATGAAAAGCCCATCCCAGATTAATAACTAAATGATATTAGAAAAATGATTATTTATTAAGGAATAAACAATGATAAAACATCTACTACTAGGTACTACATTGCTGATTGGTGGTACCTTACAAGCCCATGCTGAAGAACCCAAAATTGAAGCGGTTAAAGCCCCTTTCTATGTCAGTAAACCTGTGATGGCTTGCGGTATTTTAAAAGAAACTAAGCATTTATCGAATCGCCATTATCTAAATTTGGATAAGCCTTATCCGAATCAATCTTTAACCCTACTAGTATGGGATAACGATTATCGTTGGTTTGAAGAGCGTTTCGGTAAAATTGATGGTCATATTGGCAAACGTTTCTGTGCTCGTGGCACAATTGAAGAGTATAAGAACAATTTGCAAATCCAAGTGGATAATCCACAGTTTTTACGGTTGATGAAATAAAAAAATTTCAGGGCTGAAATTCAAATAGTAACTTATTAAATTTGTTGTTTGGTGAGCTGTGACTATTCCTGATTTCCTTTCGATAGGCTTATTTAATATTAAAAGAGAATAATTTTGGGCAGTACTCAATGTGTCTAAAAAGTGGGCAATGTCGATTCGCGACTGGACTTCAGCGTTGAATCGGTTTACGATTGAGCTTGGTGATAGAGTTTAGCCGTATCTTTAACCCTAATGGCAGTTACACAGTTTCTGAAAAACGCTCTTTTAATTACAAATACTCTCACAAGGGACACCATCACTATCACCATCTAATCGACTCACACCGCACTGTGTTAAATAAAAATTAGCCTCTGCACAATCATTCATCTCCTTGCAATAGCGTTTATTACCACAGCTTCTGCCATTTCTAGGAGAGCTTTGAATAGTCCTTTCTTGAATGTTGGGCGTTTCATACCGTTGTGTTTTTTGGATAGACTGTGGTACTGCGCTCACTGACGTTTTTTTATGCCTAAAATCACTTGGATAGGTTGGATTGGGCTGTGACCATAAGCCAACGGTATGTGATTTAGCCTGTGCTTCTATACGTAGGTAATCTTGATCTCTTAAATACTCGCGGTATGCCCAAGCATAGCCATCCGCTACCATCGCTTTATTAATATTGTTGTTATTGATATAGACTTCAGCGATTGTACGTCCGTACTTGTCTTTACCCGATGTCTTTAATAAAACAGTTTTACCAAATATGTAACCTGCTAATGCATTTTTAGCCGCAGTACCAAAAGCCTGTTTTTTCTCAGGCGCATCTATTTGATTAAGTCGTACCTTTATTTGTTTAGTGCCGTTTGCTAGACAGGTAAAGGTATCACCATCGCTAACGCCCACCACTCTACAATTATAGCTTTCTGTAGCGACAACAGGGGTAGCTGATTCTGTATTAGTTTGAGATGAATAGCTGCTATCAGATTGTGAAGCATCACTATCATCTTTTGATGAGCAAGTAGACAACAGAATGATAAAGCCAATAATGCCGAACAATACTAACCAACCATTATTTTCACGGGTGTTATTATTGCGAAGTCTAGCATTGTTTTGAAAGTTATTTCTACCCATATCCATGTCATCACCGTGATTCGATTAGCTGATTACAGTACTTGCTCATTTATTGACTTCTAAAAGTCATACTGTTATAAGCAAATTCATCTTCTAGCCCATTGGGTACAGGTGGTAAGGGTGAAGAAGATTCAATTGCTTGATACAGGGTTGTATATAGTCACAAGCGTTCATTTTTATGCATATTGCCCTAAGCCTGCTTGTAAACGCTCAATGACATTTTCGCGGATATAGCTAGGTTCGATAACTTCCGACAATTGCGACATTGCAATCAACCATTCTTCTAGTCTTCCAGTGTTCATTACTTTTGCGGTCAATAATTTATTATTAGCGTCAAACGGCTCAATAATTTGGTCATCAGATAACGGACGTTCTCGCAGATGGTCACAGGCATAGGCATTAATTTTTAGCTTCAGTTGTATCAATTCTGGTTTGTCATTCACATGAATTTCAAGTTTTCCCATCTTTTGAAGTTTGTCCAAACTATAATTTTCTACCCAGTTTGGGATGGTTTCATCAGTGACTTGTGCAGCATAGATGCGAGTTAAGGCAAAATTACGGTGATTGGCTAATTGTTTTTTCTCACTTAACGTTGGGCTATCACCAATGGTGTAAAACCCTGTTAAATAAACCATGTTGTCGATGAATACTAGCCCTACGGGATACAGTGTTTTGGTTTCTATGTCACTTTCCCATTTTTTTCGATAGTCAAATTGCAAAACTTTTTGGCTTAAGATGGCTTGATGAATAACAGCTAGGATTTGGCTATCGTAATGCGGTGCTTGTAAGATGCTTGGTAGGGTAATGAGATGATTCTTCCATTTGCCAAGTTCACTCGCTTGATATTGCTTTTGGTGCTGCTCTCGAACGGTGCTAATTTTTTGTTCAAGGGTTTGATGAATGGTTTTGGGTAAAAAGTTGGCAGTGAATTTATCGAGCATTTCCCAAAAAAATAGATTCTCATTGTCAAAGTTGCCAAGGGCATGATTGGGATTGATGTAATATTTTGGGGTTTTACCTGAAATTGTGCCTGCGGACCAACTTGGAATACGGACAATGGCTGCTTCCCCTAGCAATGAGAATAAGGCAAGCAAATCATTTTCAAGCAACTTAGTTCGGCTTTTGGTCTTTTCGCCAGTTGGATTGAATTGCATGATGAGTTCACTTAAGCTTTTGGCATTTTGCTCACCTCGTGGTAAATACTGATAAAGGGAAATGAGTCGTTCACCTCTTGGATGTTCCATGATGTCAATCATGCTTTAGCTCTCTCTTGAAGCTCACTTTTTAAATTAAGAATGTTAATCATTTCACCACCATGACTTTCAATAGTATTTCTATCCCAACTTTCTGCTTCTTCCATCATTAGTGATAATTTAAGACTGTTATAATCGCTTTTACTAAAATTTGCTTTTTTTGCTAACGGCATATTGTTTGTGAATTTGGAATTCATGTTTGAAGTAATGAGACATAAGTTACCTATACTATGTAAGACTCCTTGAATATCTTCATCCCTATTTTTAATATCGGGATTTTGTGGGTAAAAATGCTCTACTGAACTACGGAACGTAAAACGAAATTTTTGATAATTTCCCTTTTTATTTTTCCACAACAAATAATCCAAACGGTTAAAAATAAAGTTTGGTATGGCTGTACCTAAATTTAATAAAGAGTTTAAAGTTTCGGTATTAGTTTCGTTTAATTTAAATGACTCAGTAGAAAAGTCATTATCATAAATTAAATCAAAGAAGTCCTCAGCATTACGCTCTGCCTTACCATAATAGTCAAAATAATATCCATCACTTAGATTTTCTAAAAATTGAATATATTCAATAGCGTTAAATGATTTTAATTCATATTTAAATAGCCATCGCAAAACTGCGTATAGCCAGTTTTTATAAATTCTTGAAGGATTTGAAACATGAAACATTGATAAAAGCATTACGATATTATCATTGTGAGAGTCGAATGTATTTTTTCCACTCAAGTTGTTTGGATAAATAGTTAGTAAAGACCAATGGTCATCTTCAGATTTTGTGGTATCACTTTTTATCACAAAACGGTCGAATAGATATCGACATTGCAATAACACCATCACAAAAGCTTTAATGTTTTCTTGCTGATTGGCTTGGTCTAAAAAGTTAAAATTCTCTAAAAGTCGTTTTTCATCGAGTGGAATAGCTTGTATTTTGTCTTTGGTTTCTGCTGTTTTTTCTCGATAAATTCGTAAAACGTGCATTAAAAAATTTGGAAAATCAATGACTGAATTAAAGCGTTCAGATTTTTCATGACTTTGTACTTTATCACCTTTAAATTTACCATTGATAATATTATAAATTGTTGGCTGTAACTCTTCTTGCTCATTAGTAATAAGGCTCTTTTTTTCCGCCTGTTCTTTTAAAATGTAAAAATCACGGATAACAGAAAAATTATTGGGAATAACCTGCCAATCAGTCCCAAAAATCTGGTCTCGTAATCCTTTATCAAAACCCATCGCTACATAACGGCTCATATCCGAGCAAGCGTCCCAAATCTTGGCGAAGGGTATTTGTTCCTCTTTATTAAGATGTCCCATAAGACGAGCTTTTAGTACCTCATGCTTTTCAAGCTGTTCACCACGGGTGTTCATAATTTCAAAGTAATGATTTAAATCCGTTTGGGCCGGTACTTCAGTACGAATAATTTCAACTTGGTTGAAGATAAATTTTGTTAAGGCTTCGCCTTTATCATTTTGCCAATATTTTTCAATAGATTTTTTAGCTTGCAAAAAATTCGCAGACAATAGGGCATCCTTTAATGAATATGCAGCGAACAAGTCATTTAAAGCGTTATCAGAATCTTGGCGGTATTCAAAACTGACGTTTTTCTGATTAAAGGGCATGAAAGAATAATTCTTCTGTTTTAAAAAACTAGCAAGTATCGTCAAAGTCGTTAAACGTTGCTGACCATCAATGACTTCAAACACACCTTCTTCACGTTTGGATACTACTAAACTACCAATATAATAGCTTTTATTACCTGCTCGTAACATGGCATTATAAATATCCGTCAATAAAAGTTCGATTTCGGTATCACCCCACGCATAGTTACGTTGATAAATGGGAATTATGTACTGGTCGCTTTTAAGTAACTCACCGATTTTTAGTGTTTTAGTTTGACCCATTATTTGCTCCCATGCCAAAAATTTCTTTAAATTTATTATCTATATTGTCAAATTTATTTTCAAAACCCTCACGACCAACCTGCAAAACAATATTTGGCTTATAGGCTCTTTCTATCGTCTTAAATAGGCTATTAGTTGAAATAGCTTCATTTTCCATGGTGACGTAACCAATTCTTGAATAATTTAAGCGTAAACGATATACCCACCAAAAGGCTTTATTGATAAAGCTCTCAAGTTGGTTATCGCCAAATTTATCGTAATAAGCGAATACTATATTTTCAAATAGTGTTCTTAAATAACGGTCACCCGTTCGTGAATTACCATGATAGTTATCCAAGAAATCAATAAGGTTTTTGCCTAAATCAATCTGATTAATTTTTTTAATTTGGCACAATTTACCTGTTTTAGCATTAAAGAGTTCAAAATAAATTTTGCGGTAATACTCAATATAGGTAAAAAACCATTCTCCATTGATAATCGGCTGATTAGTTTGGAATCCTTGGGTCAAAAAATGGGATTGGAATAATAACGGATTTGATTTGGCAAATTCAGATAATGCAGTAGCGGAAAGCGTGGCATATAAGTATGGAAATTTTTTGCTGTCTAGTTCTGAAATTCCTTTAAAGGTATCCAACTTTTCACTAGTAAACACCTCGCTTTCAAGTCCATATTGCCAACGTCGCAACCTAAAAAGTAACTGGTTAATAATTTTATCGAGATTTGGGCTATTTTCTAATGCGAGTGCTGATTTTTCCCATTGTGATACGCTTTGATGAATGATACTTTCTGGCTTATCTTGCATTTCTCGCAGATGATAGGCTTTTAATAGGTCATAAGCCTCTAATGGTTTACCACGAGCGTTTTGTGAATCAAAAAACTGAAAGGCTTCATCTAAATCTTCTAATGTTACGCATACCATCTCACAAGTATTTAAAAGATAATCAGCAAATTTTGCTTGATTTTCTTCGGAAAGATTTTCAATCACATAACTTTTTAAATATGAGTAATTTTCTTGAATATTAACCTGGCTAATACTATGGGTAAATTTTTCGTATAAAAGTTTTTGTGGACAACCAACAATATGTAGAAATAATGACAAGCTTACAAGACGTTGCTGTCCATCAACAATATTATTCATACCTTGTTCTGCATGAATAACAACTGTCCCAATCCGATATGTTTTATTGTCTTTAAAATGAATAAGCAGGTCGTTTAACAACTGTTGAACATGACGAATTTGCCATTTATAAGGGCGTTGATATTCGGGAACTCTAGGATTTAATGCAAAGATCTCATTAATCTTTTTGACAGTAGCTTTTTCTTGGCTCATAAACTTTCTCAATTAATTTATTTTGTGTTCAATTCATTTAAAACTTGCAAAGCCTCCAAAGCTCCCATATCCACGCCATAGCAATTTGAATTATTGGGTACTTGGTATTCACGCATATTGATACGCAGAAAACTTACCGATTCATTAATCGGATAGCTAACCAATCTTTCAGCAAACTTGCGTACTGTAGGAATAGCTGTTCCTGCGCCCAGTTCGATAATCGCCAAATTTTTGACATTAAACAGCCATTGTTCAAGTTGATATTCTTTAGGTAATTGGTGTTGAGCTTGCCATTTCCAGTCATCAAACATCAAAATATTAGGACGAGCTATACCGCCACAGTGTGGGCAAAGTGGAAAATCATTGGTTAATTGACAATATTCTTCATCAACCACAGGCGTATAACCATCAACTGACCAAATATCTTGCTTACAGTTATCAACGCATTGAAGCCAATGAATTGAGCCGTGACACTCAAACACTTTTTCATCGTCAAAGCCAACTTTTTGAAACTCACCATCAACATTACTGGTAAACACGAATGCGCCATGCGTTAGGTTCGGTAAGGTTTCTGACCATTCTTTAAGTAAATAAAAACCCTGATGTGGCTCAACCGCACGATAGGTATTAAGCCTTAAACCATAAAATCCCCAAGCCAATTTTGGGTCAGTATGAAATAGCTGTGGTGTTGCCATATCCACAAAGCTTTTACCAAGGTGTTTTAGGGGTGGATATGCTTTCCAAAAGCCTTGATTACCCCGAAAATCAGGCAGACCTGAATCCACACCCATCCCTGCCCCTGCTGTAATCAGTAATCCATCGGCTTGTTTAAGATGCTCGGCAAATTGGGCTAATTGCTCTAGATTATTCATATCTCGTTCCGTCTTTTAGTTTTTACTAAATTGGCTTTTTACATACTCTTGCATTAAATTGTCCTTTTGGGTTGAATTAGTGGAACTTTTTGCATCAGCATCTTCATCTGAATATATCAGATACTCACAAATGAAACAGCCTTGTTCACCCTTATGCCACCAATCAAACTCATCAAAAAAATTAATTTGATAATAAATAGTAGCTTGGTCAACATCTAAATTTTGCATCGTCATTTTGTTAATAATTTCTTGCTTCTCAAAATCAAAACTTGTATCAGCAAAGATATTAATCATTACACTTTTTAATCGTTTATCTGATTTGATTTGGTGCATTCTTAAAGCTAATGCATTACAAGCCTTATTAACACAGTTCTCACCATTAGCGTGACTTTGAATAAATTGAATACCACCCCCGCCAGATATTTCTTTTTCAAAATCATTCCAATCTATGCCGATAAAGGCACATTTACTCGATATAGATGCTAAACCATATATTGCCATTTCAATTTCATTTGGTAAGCATTCGATGATATTATCGGCAATGTTTAAACAATTGAAATATTTATTCGAAGTTTTAATAGCAATGAGGTATTCAGTTTTAGTTTGTTCTCGATATCGCTGTAAATCCACCACATCAATATCATTGCTAGCAACAAAAAATGTCGCATGGTTTAAACCATTAGCAACTTTATTTGGCTCATATTTGGCAATGCTTAAACTTTCCCCAACAAAGATATCACTCATAATCGTATATTTATTCTGCATTGTTTCTTCTTCCTTTATTGAAATGAATCGTGATATCGCAGGTTAATCTGAAAAGATTCTTTGTCTTATCTTTTTACATGACATTATCTGTTTTTAAATCGCTTGGTAAAAAGCGGTAATAATATCTTTAAATTGCTGTGGTAGCTTTTTCATCGCTTCATCCATCAAATACTCAGGTATCTCTCCATAATAAGCTTCAGCGATACCCCCTGCGATACAAGCCATCGTATCCGCATCCCCACCAAGCCAAATAGCTTTTCGAATCGCATCTTCATAGTTTTCTGATGCTAAAAACGCGATAATGCTTTCAGGCACTGACCCCTGACAAGTCACATCAAACGTATAAGTGGGTTGAATATCTTCATAGCTTCTTGATAAATCATAGCCAATCTGTAAGGTAAGTTGCTCACGAATTTCATCCTTGGATGCTCCTTGCCTTGCCAAATAAATCGCCAATGCAACGGCTTGCGCCCCCTTAATCCCTTCTGGATGATTATGGGTAACACTGGCCGACTTTTCAGCTTCTGATAATGCCCATTCCCTTGATTGTGCCATAAAACCAATTGGGCTAACTCTCATCGCCGAACCATTGCCAAAACTGTTATAGCTTTGGGGATTTGATGATGTAAACCACCGAATAAAAGTACTGCCATAACCTCGATTTGGATAAGCTCTTGCAAACTGATAAAGCGCTTGATTGTAAGAAGTATTATCGAGTAGAGCCGTAGCAATTGCTATCGTTAATACTGTATCATCGGTATAGCGACTAAATGGATGCATCAGTGGAAATTCAGGTGTTTTAGGCGGTCTTCGCTCATAGACACAGCCTGCTATATCACCAATAATTGCGCCTAACATATTTTAATCCTCTTTAAACACTACTGGCATCAAAGGCTATCAACCAATTTTGCATCGTTTCTTCGCTGACTTTTTGCGAATCGTAAGCGGTTTTAATCACAAAATACTGAAAGTCTTTCGCCAGTTGAATTTGTCCAAGTAGTCCTAAACTTCTAATCACACGGCTGATTCGTAGTTGATTATGGTTATAGCGAGTTAGCCATAATTTATGATTTTGAGGTTGATTAGCTATCAAGATAAACTGACAGTCTTGTCGCTCAATGCCCCAAAACTTAAGCATCATATTGAAGGAAAAAATTAAATTTTCTTGTATCCTCATATCTTGACGACAAAGTTCTATATCATTTTCTGTTAATACAGGTGCATAACGGTTATTGGCACTGGGTTTATCAATCGGGAATAACCATTGAATGTAGTTGTGTGTGTGTTCCAACTGAAAATCGCTAAATGCCCAAATATCGGCCAATTGGCGTCCTTTATTATCAGACACTTTTCTCTGTAAAAATTGGGTAATCTGACTCATCGATTTATCATCTTTTATTAACAGAATCTTATGACAATAACTGTGACATTATCATAAGCCCGACCTTGTGAGACATAGATTTGCTTGCGAAGATTTTTTAGCCAATCCTGTAAGTCTGTCTGCCCATCAATCGTGGACCATTCTTCACATGACACTAAGTCATGCACCCCATCACTACACACTGTTAAGCAATCCCCGGCTTTAACTTGTAACATTTGGCTATCATAGCTTGGCATTGGATTACTAATCTCATCACTATCAATGGTTAAATAATCGGTGATGGTATATAAAGCCGTTGCCATACCTTGTTTATTATATTCACTAAAATCGGTAGTTCGACCTTCCGCTTCAGCCTTGTCGTCAACCAGTTGATTCAGTAGGTTATGGTCACGGGTAATACATCGCCAGCCGTTGTTAGTTATAGCATCAGATCGCTGTAAATAAACCCGACTATCACCTACATGTTTTATCACAATTTCATCACTATCCTTTAACCGATAAGCCAATACCAATGTTGTCATTGCACCTCGATATTTGATTGGTGCATTAGCAATTTGCTCATAGATTGATTGCATCGATACTACAACCGACTGATTTTGCCCATTCTGATAGCTTTTCCAAAGCCTTTTAACTGCCTTGACCGCAATAAGACTTGCATACTGAGAAAGACTGGAATGCGCTACCCCATCGGCAACTGCCACACAAAACGCCTCTTCAGACGTCTGAACTTCAGTAATCCCTAATGACGTTTGATAACAGTCATTAAGAAAGAAAAACGCATCTTGCTGCAAACCGTTATTGGCATTGCCTTGAAAGCTCATCGCACAAAGTTGGGCAGATAATGGTGGCATGAATATTCCTTTTATTAGCCTTCTTATGTCATTATAGAAGATAACCTAGAAAAATAATTTCTATCTCACCAAGTTTATAAAAATGTTTGATTAACTTTATAAGCAGTATATAATCAGTTGCATTACAACATTATTTAACTATTGATATGATATTAATTTAGTTCTAAATTAAATATTTTTTAGTGGATTAATTTATTATGATTATTTTATTAGGCAGTCAGAAAGGTGGCTGTGGCAAATCCACCATTGCTATTAACTTGGCTTGCGGTTTAGCACAAAAAGGCTGTGATGTCATATTGGTGGATGCCGACCCTCAGCAAAACGCTGCCAATTGGGTTCGCGATCGCGATGAAACAACTTTGCCAAAAGTACACTGTATTCAGCGTTATGGTGATATCAAAAGTACGCTCAAGGATTTAAATGAGCGTTATGAATATGTGGTCGTTGATGTGGCAGGGCATGATAGCAAAGAACTACGCACGGCGATGTTAGTAGCAGATATGTTGATTGTGCCATTTAGACCATCTCAGCTTGATTTAGATACCCTGCCCCATTTGACGGAAGTGATTGATCAAGCGATAAGTTTTAATGACAAGTTAAAATCGTATGGCTTATTAACGCTTGCACCAACTAATAAAGCCAATAAAGAAATTGGACAAGCCAATGAATACTTAGCAGACTTCCCTATACTAAAACCTTTATCTACGGTGATTCATGATAGAAAGATTTATCGTGATGTTTTAGCTGATGGTAAAGGGGTGATTGAAGCCAATAATGCCAAAGCGGCAACTGAGTTTAAAACATTAATGCAGGAGTTAAAATTATGATTAAACGTCGTACCAGTGACACACCCATTTCTGAAGATGATTTTATCAATGGCATTGATAATGCTAATCAGACTTCAGACAACGCTTCTCCCATCAATCCAAAAGCACCACGCAAATTTAAATCACATACGCTACCTTTAAATGAATATGAATATAATTTGTTGGTTGAGCTTGCGGATAAATATGGACAAACTCATAGCGGCATTATTCGTTATGCACTTAAACAGTTGGCATTAAAAGATAATTAATTTAGAACTAAAATAGTTTTATATTAGTGCAATTTTATGAATTACATTGATTATAAAATTTACATTTTTAGATTTCTCATGTATATATTAGGATGTGAAAAATATAACTATTAATTATATACAAGCGTAACTTTAAAAATGAACGCTATACCCAGTTTTGATTTTCAAATTCAGTTTTTGAAATACATCCAATGGTTATTAGAAATGAGTAGCTACACTGCGACTTATAAGTTTGCATTACTCATGTCTTTAGTCAATTCTTCGATTGAATCAGCAGTTAATGATGATCGTTGCCTTTTTATTTCTTATCACCATCTTGCTGATCATTTTATCCAATTATACTGGTCACAAAGCTTACCTTATGCACCAAAACAGGTTCAAGATGGTGAGATTTTAAAGCAGTTAACAGGTGGTCAAGCATCCGTTATTAAAGACATTATAGAGTTAAGAACCATCGAGCCCAATATCAATAAAGCTAAAGTAAAATTGGCTAGTCAGTGGCACGGCTTAAGAAAAAAGGTAGCAAGTAACATCAAGCGAAATCCAGCTCAATACTTGCAAACGCCTGAGAAGAATATTCACTCGACGTTTTTATATGACTATCACGCCCATACGAATGGCATTGAATTAAAACAGGGTATTGCTTATTGTTTTGCCCATTACAGCGTAATTATTAATAAATTATGCCAACAATATTGGACTGAATTTATTCGAAAGAATAATCAGTCCTTATTTTCAGATATTATAGATTTACAACAGTTTTTATTTGGTGAGTCGCGTCAGAATTTAAGTATATTTTTACCTTTATTATCAGACTTGCAAGATAATCGATGTTTTTATTGTGGCAGTAAATTAACCGACTTTACCAAAACTGCCGAAGTTGATCACTTTATTCCTTGGTCAAAATATCCCAACGACACTGCTCATAATTTTGTACTAGCGGATCACAAATGCAACAATGCCAAAAGAGACTACTTGGCACACACTGATTTTTTCGAAAAATGGAATGATCGTAATCACACCCACGGCTCTCAAATACACGATTACGCAATGACGCACAATTTCTTTACCAATTTACCGCAAACACAGAACGTAGGTGCTTGGGCTTATCAAATGGCGATTGAAAATAATGATCTGATTTGGCTACCTCCCAAGAAACTCGAATCCATTGATTTAACTTTTAATCCAAACTTCTAATATGTCCGCTTCATCAAGTACTCTAGACTATTATCAACATCATGCAAAATCGTTTGTGGATCAAACATTCAATGTCGATATGTCAAAGGTGTATATGCCTTTTCTACAAGCATTGCCAAATGACAGTCAAAAAATATTAGATATAGGGTGTGGTTCTGGACGAGATGCAATTCATTTTGCCAAATTAGGCTATCGAGTGACGGCGATTGATGCCAGTCAACCGCTTATCGAGTGGGCAAAAACACATGATTCAACAAACTTAGTTGAGTGGCAATGTTTAACCTTTGAAGATTTACTTACATCAGATTGGCAGGGAAAATTTGATGGAATTTGGGCATGTGCCTCCCTACTTCATTGTCCTTTTAATGAGCTGACTACTCTACTTGCCAAGCTATCAAACTGTCTCAACAAGAATGGCGTTTTATACGCTTCTTTCAAATATGGTGACAGTGAACGCTATGATAATGAGCGTTTTTTTTGTCATATGAATGAAATTCGTTGGCAACTACTTATTCAATATTTAGGTCTTTCTACCCTTAATTTATGGCTAACAAAAGATAATCGCAGTCAAAATTCACAGGTTTGGTTTAACGTACTTATGAGAAAGACATACTAACTGACTCTCAGAATTGGCTACCTTATTTTTTACCTATTTTATCTAAGTCTTCTAAGCTAAAATTCGTTTCATCCTGCAAGAGCATCATATGGGTAAAAAACCGCAATAATGGAGAAAACATATATTTATAGGGTGCTTTTATCTCATTAGCATTGTTTGGTTCGCTAATTCTAGGATTTTTGACTTTAATCCCAAAGATAATTGTTGATTGTGTATCATCTAATTTATGATGAAGTAGTTTTGCCCTATCTTCAAAAGTCTGATTATCTGCGTCTAGCTGATTATCGTTTTGACCAAGCTCTGATTCTTCAAAGCCTTTTGCGATACTTGGCCATAAAGACTGTTTGTGGGCATACATACACCATTCTAGCGTAAATATTTGTTCGGCGATAATGATAAAACGCAGAAAATCCACCAAATCTTGACTTGAAGCTTTAAAAGCTATCGTTGCATGACTAGTGGTGGCCCTATTCGTTATCACTGTGATAAACCATTGCCAGTCTTGCGGAAAATTTAAGCGAAATTTTGTCGCTCGCTTCATAATCTCATGCAACATTCGAAGTTCGATATGAAACGAATTTTGCATGGGAAGATAGGGATTATTTGTATCGACAAAGCGGGGCTTAGATTGCCGTACTTTTCTACCATTGTTGTTAGCTTTTCTCCTTTTTGTCGTTTTTATATTGGCAATAGCTTCGGCTCGTTGCTTAAACAACTTAATATCATCCAGCGGTATTTTGATTTTGCTACTAATTTCTAAATTCGATAACCCATTGTTAAAATCCTGTAGCATGGTCATCAGCTTGTTGAGACTATATCGACGGAATAAATCCGCCGATGAATTCGCTGTATTATCAAAAATATCGGCTAGTATATTTTTAAAAGCCATATTTTTGGGTTGTTGACTGTGTTTTAAGCCCAATGAATGCCGATACAATAATTTTCTTAAGTGAGATAGGTGGATATATTCATCGGTAATGTTAATCGCATTGTCTTTAAAGTTTTGAATACTCAAACCTGTTAAATTACTGATAAGTGTCCTTGGCATAGCGGGATTGGCTTTAGTTATCTCAAACGTTGCCGACAACATTGCAAAGTGATTATAGTATTCTAGCCCACGTTCTGGCGAAAAATGCCCCGCAATACCTGCCACTAGATACCAGCCAAATTGATTATACTCATTTTGCCCAAGTAACTCTGATTTGATCTGTCCGATTTGTGGCTCATCAACCCCTGTCACTGTAGATGCCAGCTGACTATCACTATTGAGAATTAGGCTAATATTGCTAATGGCGGTATGGCGAAAGCCGTGGACAACATGACCGATTTTTCTTGGGTCTATATCAGCTAAAATGTTGGCTAATAGCTTATTTATAAAGGTGCTAGGCAGTCGTTCTTTACTGTTTGATAAGGTGAATACCAATTGATGTTTATCATTACTACGATTTGACTGTAAAAAGTCTAAAACAAACTGCAATTCTTCAGGCATCAAAAGCGTATATAGTGGAATTCTTCGGTTACTCACATCTGTTTTCAACCGTCGATGCTGGTTAGGACGTACAATGATTGACGGCTGTCCGCCGTCCAAATTTTCGATATCGCTGTACTTGAGTCCCAACAGTTCAAACTTTCGCATACCTGTGCGATACAGCAAGATAAACAGCGATAACAACATATCTGCTTCTAATGAATCTATGTTTAGGCGTATTTGCTGTAAAATCGCTTGATAGAGAGCGAAAGAAATCCATTCTGCCCTTACCTTCTTCTCGGATGTTGCTTCTGGGATAACTACCTTGACAATACCAAAGTTTTTATGAGTAAAACCATGCAATTGTTGCAAGCGTCCCGCAGGATAGTTAATCGCTTCATTGCCTAGTCCTATGCGTTTAAAGTCTAGTATTTGCTCATAAATAGCCTCGAAATCATCTTCCTCCCAATCGAGCAAGTTTTCTCCAAGCGTATAATACAACCAATCATAACCTATTGAAGAAAGATACTTTTCTGCTGTATCTGTTTTAACTGGTTTTTTGCCAGAAAATAAAGAAATTATCCATTTAATCAAGATCTGTTCGCTTATGTGGTCAAATCTTATAAGCAAACTGTTTAAATCCTCAATATACAATGCCAGTTTACGTTGTTGGGTTAGTTTTTCACCAACTTTTAATTCTGTTCTTTTTTTATCATATTTTTTGCGAAAAATATGGCGTATCTCATCAATTAAATCGGAATGACGAATTTGGGCTGATAAAGCAATGGAAGCATCACTCAGCACTTTTTGTTTTTTGGCAGTTAAGCTTACCAAATCCGTCAAATTATACAGTTTCTCTAACTTTCTACACTCAAAAGCATCGAAAAACAAGTCGTTAAACTGTGATGTTAATAACCCTGCGGTATTTTCTGTACCTTGCAAAACACCAACCATAGTTTGGTCAATGTTGACATTCTCTAATAACTCCCAATAATAACTGGCATTATCCAACAAAAATTTTAATTTTATCCCTTCAAATAAATACTCAGGTAGTACAGACTGTAAAGCTTGCAATACCAATTGCTCAAGTTCAATTTCTATCAATCTGTTTCGAACTTCAATTGGTATTTTCCTCACGGTCAATAACCACATTTGACTGACCAAATCGACACAAATCTGCTGTGAATTATAGATAAGCGATTTTTTGCTATTAATATCACTAACACGTTCATTGCCGTATTTTTCATTGCAATAGCGAATATTAGCAATTACTCGATAATCGATAAAAGATAAACATTCAGCTTGCGATAGTGTCTGAAGCCAACCTATCAGCATTTCTTTATCGTTAATACCGCCAAATATGATACCTGAAACAGCCAGCCAGCCCATAGCTACTTGTTGGTTTTTCTGACTGTCATTAATGGTTTGATGAAAATTGGTATGTTGCCAATGCGTTAGAATCAAAGCGATAATTTGAGATATTTTTTTGCCTTGACGAATCCAATCTGGATTAATTCGGTAAGGATTTTGTTTCGTACCTGTTTTGATGGTCAAAGGTGGTGGGTAATAACCATTTTTTAGCCGTGTTTTTTTATTTTTATTGACGACAAACTCGGTTAATATTTGGGTAGCCTTTATATATACGGTTGAATTTTGGCTGTATTTTTTATCAATGAGTGCATAGCTTTGTTTGACAAATTCTTTATATCCTCTTTTGTTCAAGCCAATATAAATCTCAGTTAGTTCAGATATTTTACGGTTAAAGGCTTGCTTAGCTTGGGGTGTGTCTTCAAGTTTTTGTCTTTGTTTGGCTATTTCTTTTTTATTAATTTTCTGACTTCTTTCACCGCTATCACGGAAACCGTCTTTGAATTGAAGTTTATCCCAAAGTTGCCATAAGTCGGCAAATAACAACTCTTGCAAACTCACAACTGGTACACGATTTCTACTCTCTTGACTGGATTGCAGTCGTGGGGTAAAAGTTAAGGCTGATAATTTCATAAACTTAACGCTCGCAATCGCTCAGTAACTTTATTTGCAAAATCTTTATCGCTTAACGTTAAACCAAGCTCAGTCGCTATATCATCAAAAATTTTGGCTTGCTGCTTTATTTGAGATTTACTGATGCTTGAGTATTCGCCCAAAGCTTGTTGCAAATGACGTTCATGTCCAATAATTTCATTGATAATAGTCATCGGCATTTGGCGTTTTTCAAGTTGTGTTCTGACAAAATGGCGTGTCCAGTATGGCGATAACTCTATGATATTTTTTAAAAGCTGTGCCACTTGTCCGCGTTGTATTGAGCTAACTTTATCAGCATTTTCTGCCATCAGATTTAGCAAATGATGTTCTGCTTTATCCCCGCTTCGTTGTAACTCAAACAGAATGGTTTCAATTTTTCTTGATACCTTAGATTGATGAATATGCTGATGACGAAAATCTGATAGAAACTGGCGATAAAGCCTTAAATGCTGTGTCAGTGCTTGGCAGAGCGGAATTAATCGATGGCTTTTTACAGCTCTATTCGGCTTATCATCAATCATCAGCCAACCAACAGTTAAATCGATGTCGTGAATATGACTAATCGCATTATTGGGTCGTACCCCTGTCAATACACAAAAGATTAGCCAAACATAGACACTATAGCGGTTAAATAGCTCAATTGTGCTTGGTGCCTTTAAAACTAAATTTTGTAAATCTTCAAAAATCTCTTTGACGTACTCAATTTTTAGAGCAAAGCCCGAACCTGTCGTAAAATCTTCTTGTTTCTTGATATAGCCCGTATCCAAAGCTTCATATTTATTTAGCCACACCACTGCTTGACGGTAAAATGCTACGAGTTCTTCATTGGTATGGCTACTGTAGTACATCGCAGGAGCTTGATTGAGTGGAACACGACTGAGTATATCCGCAATATGACTATTACAGCCTTGCACATAGTTTTTCAAAATGATTTGCAGGCTGGACTCTATGCGTTGCTTTGACAGATAAGTAATGCCCAAATCTTGCCTTACCGATGATAAATAAACTTGCAGTTCTTCAGATGTGGGAAACTTCTTAAGCGTGACAAGGTAATTGAGCAATTGTTGTGGCAATGGCAGTTTGATAATATCATATTGATTTTCATATTTATTTTGGCGAAAGACAAGTTTTTGACGGGTAATACCCAACACAAACTCTAATCTTGCATGTCTTTTACCGAACTCAAATAACTTTGATTTTTTTAGAATTTTCGGCTGAATAAGCCAATTTACAGAAGTCGCCGTTAGCATGGATAATAAAAAAACACTTGCACAGTTTTTAATCAGTCGTAACTTTTCTAGGCTCTTTTCATCAGTTTCTGATTTTTTTAGCTGTTTGTTTTTATGATAAATATCTGCATCAATAACAAATCGGGCGAATACTTCTTGGTAACTGGCTGGAGTAAGGGTCGAAGGATGAGTGACTAAGTGTTGTTCTTTAGCACTAATGCTATGCTGGGCTAAGTTTAAATCTTTAATTTGTAAGGGAGCAGAGTTTTTGACCAAATCATTTGAAGTATAAATACTGGTAACAATGGGTGGCTCTAAATTGTCTACTAGCTCTTCAATAAACATCGGCTGACGAATATTATTCAACTCGATAGGTATGGCTGAAAAAGCCGTCAGCTTAATAGATTGAGAACTATTTTCTGTATCTAGCGGTTCGTATTTGACTAAATTGGTATCTATTGGGATATTTACTTCTAAATTATTGGTATTATTGCCTTTCGTTCCATTATTGATAAAAGAAGGCAAGCTAAAAGCAACTGGCTTATCATTATTTGGGAATAGGACAGGTTCTTCAGATGCCTTTATTTCTTTATCGACCGCTTTTTTGGTTTTTTTGCCTGTAATCAGCTCAAGATATAAGGCAATATGGCCCACTTGGTTGCGTTTCTGCTTTTGGTCTTTTTGGGGATTTTTGCTTTTTTCTGAAGCGGTAATGGTTTCTGATAGGACTTTAAAATGCTCGATTAATGTATCAAAGTGTAAATCTGACCCTTCATTTATATCAGGTAATTTTTCTTTGAGCCAAGTATAAACAGACTGTGAGCGTGTTATTGGTAACTTAAAACGAACACTCAACGCTTTGTAATAACTGGGCTTATCCAATCGATACATCATTAAGGTTAAATAAATAGCGATTTTTAGCCATGCTAATTGTTTAGGATTAGATTTTTCTCGCTCAAGTAGTATCGGCAATTGCAAAAAGACCATTTGCTTATTTAAGTTTTTATTATTTTTTAGGCTTTTTGCCAAATGAGGAGGCATCGCTACAGGCTCTGATAACTGCTCTAATGTTTCTTTTGTCAAAGGAAATTGAGTTAATGCTTTCTGCCCAATCATTATTATATTTAATAAGTCTTGACAGCTTTGCGGTGAAATAATATAGCCTTGGTTATCAATAGTTGGTTTCGGCAATGCCTCTATCACCAAGCCTTCATTTAAAAAAATCTGTTCAATTAATAATTGAACTTCTTCTTCGTTCAGAATTTTAAAACCGAGGCTATGAGACAGTTTAGTTCTTTTAGCAGACATTAACTTGCTCTTTTATAGGTGGCTGTTGAGATATCAATTAACTGGCAATACTGCTCAATAGTAAAGACATTTTTATGAAACATTTTTTGGCATATATTTGGTGGGAGTAAGCTTTTAATTGCTGTATAGATAGATTTTATGGGTAATTTTTTTTGATGATTTTTGATTATTGTTATTAGTTCTTTGAAAATCTCAGTTAAATCAAAATGGATTTCTTTAGATCGTTTAATTAACAAATTTTGCGGGATTATGATCCCAAACTCTGGGCTATATAATAGATAATAAAACAAAATATTATTTTGTATAAAGTAATTCTTTGATTCATCGACATAAAAGATTATTGGCGTTTTTAGTAGTGAAAGAATTTCGCTTTCTAAATCTGTATGCAACAAGTTAATAACAATATATTGATGATATATTTGATACCATGGCCCTATATCTTGTGGTAATGATAAATAATATTGACGTAATTTATGAGAAGTAATAGCAGCCACGAGTGAACAGATACTAAAGTTATTTTTAACATTATAGTGAAATCTCTTAATAAAGCAAAAAGAGTATAAAAATCTTTTTTAATAAGTTTGGTTATTTTATGTTGCCGATAATTCTAATCTAGAAATAAAAAAATACCGTCAAGTTTGACGGTATTTTTGACATAAATAGTATCTTAGAATGGAATATCGTCATATGGCTCTAAACGGCTTAGAAATTCATCTAAATGTATAACGCCTGTATTTTTAAACAATGTGCATTCCGTGCATCTCCAACCTATCAATGATGTAGGGTTTGGTAAATCGCAGGGATTTTCTAATTCATACATTTTGCCACAGCAATCACATTGTATATCTAGGGCGTAAGCTTTTATCAAAGATAATTTGTGATATAACTCTTCAAAACTCACTTGATAATGCTGACAGATATAATAAATATGCTGTTTTAAAGGCGATTCATATGGCGTTAACTGCATATATTGAGATGGTTTCCAATAATCTTGGCACATTTGTAGTGACCTACCGTTGAGCATTGAGTTTGAAACTAAATGGATACGCATACTGCCTCCTTATATAAAATCTTGTAATGTTTGTTGAAATAAACGACGTAGCTGACGATACCGTTCATATTCTGTTTCATCACTGTCTAGTAGTGAGAGTTGGGTCTGTGCCCATGCTCTCACTGCCCGTTGACCGTTTAGACTTGAATTAACCTTTAAAAAGTCTGCCAAATCATCATGCTCGGTAATACCAAATTCAAAAATAAGTTTATTCCCTAAATCGCGCGCTTCAGCAGTGATAAAATGCTTACGAGTTTTTTCATTAGCTTGGTGTATTAAGTTTTGAAAATCAATAAATTCCATCATTATGCCCTCAGTTATTTGTTTGATTAGTTGATTGCATGGGTTTGCTTGTCGCAACAAGTGCTTCAAATGCGCTACCATCACGTCTTGTATTATTTGGCACATAACGGCTGTACACCTTAAAAAGCATCATTGTGTTAGCATGGCCTAGCTGACGAGCAATCCAAGTAGGATCTTCACCCGCGGCTAGCCAAAGTGTTGCTGCTGTATGCCGTGTTTCATAGGCTCTGCGATGTTTCAAACCAAGAATTTTCAAAGTTGGAGCCCAAACTCTTCGATTCACGCTGTGATAATCCAGTGGATTACCTTTTTTGTCACAGAAAACAAATTGAGATCGCCCAAATGTTACTTCATGCTGTGCTTTTAAGGCTTCATATACCCATTGAGACATAGCTATTTCACGATTTGAATCTGCTGTCTTTGTTTCGCCTAATTCACCATTTACCAAAGCGCGTCTAATGCGAATTTCACGCTTATCAAAATCCACGTCTTGCCACTGCAAGCCATCAATCTCACTCGTACGCATACCTGTAAAAAACCGTACGGTATAGTAATTTTTGTAATCCTTGCGCACGTTCTCAATAAATAACCAAGCCTCATTGAGCGAAAACGGCATAATATCGGGCTTAGTATTTTTAAGTTTTTTGATATCACCTATCGTATTCTCGAATTTGTAGCGTTTTGCTGCTTCATCGAGTATCATATTAAGCGTCATCATAATCGAGTTGATTCTGGCGGCAGATAAGGTGTTGTTAGCTTTGCCGAAAATCACTTTGGCGAGGGATGTACGGAAAGCTAACGCATCTGCTCTTTGTATGCCTGAAATTGCTCGTTGACCGAAATACTTAATCAAGTATTTATCTAAAATCACTCGAATTTTGTATTGGTAGCCTTTGCGCCACTCCAACTTCTTTTCTTCAAACCATAATTCTGCAAACTCTCCGAACAACGGCGTATCAGAAACCAAGGTATCTGCTCGTTCTTTTAGCGATTGCATCAGTTCAGCTCTATTACTTTTTGGGAAATATGATTTATAATCAAATATACCAAGCGTAATTTCGGCTTGCATTTTTTGGACAACTTTTTCTAGTCGTTTACGATTAGCAGGATTATCTTCTAAATTTGTCGTTTCTCGGCAACGCTGACCCATATACATGAAGTCGACTAATAAAAACTTGCTGCCTTTTCTCGTGCGTATATTTGCCATACTTACTCCTATTGCAACGTCATCGCATTGATATTACTGGCAAAAGATTTTTTCATATCTTTCTCAATTTGTTCCCAGACATAAAGTATTTTGCGGCCTCCGAAAGGGCGTATATAATGAATGCCTTCAATCAGTACGCTATCTTTAAGTTGATTTCGAATGGTAGCAGTGTCATATTTAATACGTGCTGCTAGCTCCTCAGTGGTTAAATATGTAAAGGTCATAAAGACTCCTTGTAAAAAAAGGTTTTTTTGGGTTAAACTTAGATTGTTCTACTTAATATCGGGTTGTTTTTCTAGATCAAATCCTTAAACAACTGCCGATGTAGATATAATACCTATATACAGTTATATAATCAACCTATTTTTAAATATTTTTAGGTATTTTTTTATATTTAGGTACTTAATTATTGATATCAAACATTTTTTTATTCGAAAATAAGTTATTTTTTTATATAAAAATACCTTATTTAGGGTTATTTTTATGAAAAATTTATCACTTCGCTTAGAGCAAGCTAGAAAAAATGCTCGTTTGACACGTGATGAGGTTGTCCAATTAGCGGCACATACATCTGGTTTTTCAAGAAGCTCATTACAAGATTGGGAACAAGAGGATAATACTCGAGAACCTAAAATTGAGTACTTGTTTGACTTAGCAAGAATTTATAACGTTCATCCATGGACGCTATTAAGTGGGGAATCTTTAGCTCAAATTAATACCGTTGATGCTTTGGCTATTAATAGTCTTAATCTATTGAATAATGCAAATCAACCTATAAACTTAGATTTCCCTTTACCTAAATGGTGGTTAGATGGGCGAGATTTGGAGATTTCGCAGTTGGTTGGCTATGTTTATAAAGGTGATACGATGTCACCTACAATTGCTAGCGATGCGATTGTTGTTGTAAATAAATCGGAAAATCAATTGATTGATGGTGGCATATATGCTCTGCTAATTAACTCCGAGTTATTTATACGTCGAGTGCAACGTTTGCCTAATGGGCTTCGTTTAATAAGTGATAATAGTAAATACCCATTGTTTGATGTTCCACAAACTAAAATTGATGAAAATGGGTATTTTTCAGTCATTGGACAGGTAATCTTTATTGGTAATGATTTTAAGACGGTTTGATTGTTAAACTCATAAAAAAAGTACGATGTAATCATCGTACTTTTTTTATTATTTAAATCCAAGCTTGATTAAATAAGGCATATAGTCAGATACTCTATTTTTATCCCTCTGTAATTCATCTATTAAACGCCTTAAAAAATCATTAGATGATTCGCCTATACGAGCAAAGTTACTACCAAATCCGCTATCATTAGCTAACTTTTTAGCAAATGTTTGAGCTTGAGAAGTTGTTAGTAGTTTGATGCATTTTGAATCAGCCTTTTCTTCTTTATTTGTTTTTCGCTTTTGTTTAATTATTAGTTCTAGATGAGAAATACTTCGACCCGTTCGTTGAGATTCAAGCGTTAAGTGATAATCTCCCTGTTTATTAATTTGCTCTATGGCTGGATCTAACACTCTTCTACGAAACTCGGCAATTTTCGGGTATTTATCTGACACACCAAAAATATCTTTCCACGCCTCAACAGTCATCGGTGGAATTTTCCCAATATCTTTCCATTTGCTGATTAGCTCATATAATCTTTTACTACTAGAACCTGTAAATTCAACTGTTTTGATAAAATCGTAACGAGTGTAGGATTTGCTGGTGTTCTCAATCAAAAACTTCAATGGATCAGAAAAATCTAAGATGATAAAGCCTTGTTGGTCCTGGTACATCACACCTTGCAACCAACTGTATTCCGAACGCAAGGTGGTGTAGTTATCGTGATTAGGCTTAATCACTGTCAATTTATCTGTATCATGTTCTGCTTGAATATTCTTGTCAATATACAAGGTAAATCTGAGTTTTCTATCGCCTAAAATTTTAGCGGTATCTTTTAAAGCACGATAGGCATAAACTTCATTGACACGATTAGCCGCAGCGAACTCTTGAGCACTAATCATTACTCGCCGACTACCTGACTTGAGACGATGCAATTTATTGACTGCTAATGTCATTAAATCTTGTTCAGCTTCAGTCAGGTCATATCCTGCTTCAACCAAAGTATTTGATTTAATAATCATAACTTCGTTTGCACCTTTTTTATAAAAATTATGCTCATTCCCCACTTCTTGACTCGCTATAAAACTATTTAGTGAGAGTATAGAAGTCTAAAGCGTTATGGATAAAATCATAAACTATCTTAAAATGCATCGGTTACAAAGCCTAACAATTTTCTTGATTATCGTACCGAATTTCTGATGATATTTCGGCTAAATCTTTATCATTATACATTTCACCTATCTGTACACCGGTTTCACCTATCCGTACATTTTAACTCACCTATTTGACGTCTTTATTTATCCTATTTGTACATTTTAATTCTCCTATCTGTACATCTTTAGATTATCGAATCCGCTGATAGACCGGAATTGAGAATGTCTATAATAGATATAATAAAGATAATACCAATAAAAAAATTTTGAAGTATCTTTATTCATAGCAATGTTGAAATTTGCTTATGGCTTAAATATTAGTAAGTAACCATTTATGAAGTTCAGCTATCATATAATCTTGAGCGATAAATTCTTGTTCTAACCTTCTTTGGTTTATCTCTTGTTGAGCGATAAAATCAAATAATTCGGTTTCTTCTTTTCGCAAAAACTCAGGTACACTTTTGGTAAAAATGGGTTCATCTCCTCGACTGTTCTCATACAAATCATAAGTGGTTTTATCCATCATAATGGAGTGAATATTCGGACATTTTCTACGTGCATCTGATAGCATCGCCAAGCCTTCAGAATCAATATCACCCCAATAGGCGACTTTTTTAGTTTTTAACCATTCTGCTTTTAACCATGTTAGGTTTTTACCACCACCAGCTACAGCAATTGTATTAGGTAAATGTGGTAACATAAAACAAGGCATTTCATTTTCAATGACAAGGATGTTTTTGGCAGGTAATTCATATGACAATAAAGTTTGTGATGATAACTTTAGAATCGGTAAGTTAGCCAATGCAGTTTTTGATTGCTCACAAAGCGGTCGCACGAATAGCCAATCTTTTGGCTTTATCTCACACCTTAACCAGTTGAGCAAATCAAATTCTGCAATCGATGCGTTATCGATAGTTTGCTGAGTGGGGGAATATAAGCTTTCTGCTAGAATTTCTATCACTTTTAAATTGTTTTCGATAAATTTGGTATCAATTCCTTCAATGTTAATTGCCCTAAGGTAATTTCCTTTACCCATGGCGACTTTTAGTTGTGGCAAAAGTTTTGTAAGCTTGATAACTTGCAAATCTGATAGCGGTTCTATCATTTCAAGATAGCTAATCAAGTTATTAAAAATACGTTTTTGAACGTCAGTAGTCTTGCCTAATTGCACCAATTGTTGAAATTTTTCTTGCAAACTGCTGATTCGCTGCGTCGCTGATTGACCCAACATCTCTGTTAGCTTAGGTAAATCATTGATAATCAATTTTGTGGGAATTTTCTGCTCGCCCAAAAATCCCAAATTTTTTGTCTGCCATTGGATTTTAAGATTGGGATAATCACCTTCAAACGCCTGCCAAGCTTTGACAAACGCTTGAAAAGATTGTGTATCTTGAGCAATGACTTTGCCAGAAGTTGGCGGTTTTAAAGGTACAACGATTGGAAAAATAGTTTTTTGTGGCATATTTCCTTTTAACAATTGTTTAAATTTGCCAATATTTTGCCAATAACGTCGGTTCAATTCATCAACGACTTCTTTTGGCAACTTCCCCCATGCCGTCATGTTTTACCATCCTAGGTTGTCATACTTTGTATTTGTATATTCATGTTTTCAAGCTGATTTTTTAGATGATTAGTTTGGTTTTTTTGTTGGTCATATTCTTCCCATGTTACTTCGGTCATCTGGCTTTCATGTTCGTTGATATTACGTTCACAGATAATCAAACTATTAGCAGCTTCTCGTGCTAGGTTCAGATTTTTGTAGGGCGTAATTAGGTTGATGTGAATATTAAGTTTGTTAAAGACATTAAGCACACGGCGGCTGACGGATTCTTGTGTATTAGAGAATGCTTCATCCAAAAACACGGTACTGTAAATGGGCTTATCGCCACCTGTTGGCGTCAGTACATAGGCAAGACTAGCAGCGACGATAATGCCTGCAAAGGATTCTTTTTCGCCACCCGATTTGCCACTCGATGAACTCAAAACATCGATGACTTGCTCTTCGCCTGTGTCAAGGTCGGTTTTAAACTCTTCGGCATTAAAACTCATCTGATAGCGTGGGTCTAGCAGTCTTAGGCTCTCGACATTGTTGGCGGTCGTACCGCTCGATGCTTTGTCCAAAATCACATTAATATCACTTAATAGCTTAAAGCGTTTTTCATGTTCTTCGGTGGTCATCAATCCCATTAAATTCGTTAATTGTTTATTAAAATCAACCACATGGGCATAGTTTTCGGATTTGATTTTTAGGCGTAAAAAGGTATTGGGGCGAAACTCGGTTTTTTGCAACACTTGATTGACCTGTTCAATGCCTTGTTTGATTTGTTCTTTCTCAGTGTTCATTTTGGTTCTAAAATTGACCAATGATTGGGTGAGATTGTTATTCATTCGGCTTTCAAATTTTTCGGTGAGTTTGCCCAAGCCTTCTTTGACCAGTTTGTCATAATAACCAATAAAATCCGCCATGCCTTGCTCATTATCCGTCCAGTCGGCACTAATGGGTTGCCATTTTGGATTGGCTTTAAAGCCTGCCATAATCCGCCCTGCGGTGTTGGTTTCTTCGCTTAGACGTTTGGTTTTACTGTCTAGACTCGCTTGAATTGTGCTTGCCAGTTGGAATTTATCGGCTAGATTTTGGCTGTGTTTATCGAGTTGTGCAAGGGTGTCTTCGCTAATGGCTTGATTAGCCAAATGGGCGTTCTGGCTAATTTTAGTTTCGATATAATTGAGTTTTTCTTGGATTTTGCCTTCTTGACGGTTTAATGTTTGGCTTTGTTGGGTCAAAGTGACGATGCTGTCTTTGCTTTCTTGATAAAGTTGTTTGAATTTGGCAATATCGCCTTGGGCATTTTCGATAATCGCCAGTTGCTGTTGTTGCTGTTCGAGTTGCTGTTGCCAGCTTGGTACATCAATCTCACGCCAAGTGAAGTCTTGGATTTTTTGCCAATTTTCTTTTAGCTTTCTGATGTTTTCCATGGTTTGGCGAGATTGGTTAAGCCGTTTTTCTTGCCCTAATAGCTGATTTCTTAAATCCGCTTGTTGCTCTAATAATGAATTTAACAACACTTGGTTATTAAAACCCAGTTGCCATTGGCGTTTGTCATCGATTTTGCTGATATCTTTTTTTTCAAAACGTCCTTTTTCTTTGTGAATTAAGCCGTTGATAGTCATCGAAAAAGGCGTATTGTCCAAAACTTGCGTACTTTCGACACAGGTTAAATCGTGTTTTTTCAAAAAACCTTTGAGCCACTCTCGGTACGGATGCTCTCGCCATGCCAGTTTTCTTAAAAAGCCATTTGGCAAAAATTCAGCTGATTGACGGTTATCGCTATCAACGACTTGCACTCGCAGATGTAGCCCTGTGTGGCGTTGGCTGTTGATGTAGCTTGTCACGCTTGAATACACAGCTTTATCGACTAATAGCGTGGTTCTCAGTCCGCCCAACGCTCGCTCTATCGCCCCTTGCCAAGTGGTTTGGTCGCCTTTGATATCCAACATTTCGCCGATAAATTTGGTATTATCCAAAGAAAGATTTAAATCATGGCAAAGTGTATCTCGCCATTGTTGTAATTGAAGCGGAATGTTGGAATTGGGTCGGGCTTTAATTTCTTGGACTTCGGCTTGGATATGGGTAAATTCTTGTTGAATCAAGCTAAATTGCCCACTAACCACGCCAAAGTCGCTTTGTGCTTCTGTTAGCTGATGTTCAAGGTTTTGTTGCTCATTGACCGCTTGCTGTTGATGATGTTCAAAGATAGTTTGCTGTAAATCTTTAGCTATCGTTAATTTTTCGCATAACGACTGGTAAGCTGATGCGTTTTTGCTAATACGAGCTAATTCTCTTTGGGTATAGCCTATTTCTTTTTGTAGTTCTTCGATGCGATTCCCACCCAAATTCATGTACTCGGTATAGTACTTTTGTGAGCTTTCTTGCATCTGCTGTAATTGGGTTTGATTTTCGTCGATATTATTTTTAATGGTATGATAGTCGCTTTGTAAAACGGCTAAATCTTGCTCAAGTTGTCGCTGTTCGTGTTTGGCGTGATAAATGGGGACGGCTTTTCCGAGTGTTTCAAGTTGAGCGATATCGCTTTTGAGTTGCTCCAATTTTTTGGCAAGATTGGGTAATGGCTCAAGTTTTTTGGCTTGTTCACGAGCATCAAGCAAGATATCATGTTCTTTTTTTAGGGTGTCAAACTCTTTTACAATCCCTTGGGCGTCATCTTTAAGGTTGCTTGGCTCTAGCACCAAAGTACGGATTAAGTCGGTGAGATTATCAATCTTTTTTAGCCCCAAGGCACGAGAGAGCAGGGCGGGGGCATTTTTGTTACCCAAACACAGCACTTGTTGATACAGGGTCTGATACGCATCAAAGGTTTGGGTATGGCTGATGTTTTGGTTGTCTAGCCATGAGCGAAAATGACGGTCATAATTTTCGTTAAATTCGGCTAAAACGTCTGGTAAAGTGACATCATGATTGGCAACCAAATAAATACGTCTGACATCACTCACACTGGTGGCATTGCTGTCCGCCCAAAACAGTCCAATCAAGGTAATATCATTGCCCTTGTTTTTATCTTTTTTCTTATCATCGTTATCGCCTTGATGATATAACGCCCTAAGCCCTGTGATGACTTTTTTATTACGCTTGGATTTGGTCGCTGTGGTCGCACCGTCATGCGTTTGGCCATAACTGCCCCGCATATAGGACAAAATGGTGCGGTCGGATTTGTCATTTTGGGCGGCGGCAATATTAAAGTTGGCTTGACGGGGTGGCATGAGTAATGCCATTAAAGCATCAACAAGGGTGGATTTTCCTGCCCCATTATCGCCTGTAATCAGCGTGCCGTTTGGGTCGATGTGGGCGGTGTGTAGCCCTGCAAATGAGCCCCAATTAAACATGGATATTTCTCGAAGTTTGATTTGCCCTGCCTGTGATGAGTCGAATAGATTGTTTGTCATGGTTTTCTCTTTATGGTTTTATCCATTCCCTTGATTTAGAACAAGCTTTCTTGAATATTTTCTTGTTTGTCTTGTTTGTCTGATAGCGGTATCGATTCACTTTTTTGAGTTAAAATAGCTTGCTTTGATATATGATTTTCTTGTTCAAAATCTTCATTCATTGCTTCATGAGATTCTTCTGCCATATCTTCACCGACCAAGGCTTTATATTCATTCAACATGGCCTGTAACAGACTGGCATTGACCACATAGCGTATCATGGGCGTGATTTCATAGCGTTCTTGACTGCTGTCGTGCTTTGTTGCACGTTTGGCAATTAGCAATTTGTGTTGTTTGGTAAAATGGTCTAGCCGATTGGATAATTTTTTCTTGTCTTTTGAGCCGTGGTCGGTCAAGGGCAAAAACGGCGACATTAGGCTTTCTAATTTTTCGATATCGATGATAATTTCGGTTTCGCCCAAATTTTGCCTTTCTTGGTAGTATTTTCTCAAAGTCAGTAGCAATAGGGTGTCATATACGGTTAAGGTGCGTTTTTGAATCAAGGAACTAACATCTTCATCTGCCAGTTCTTGTTGTTCGCTTTCGCTCTCTAAGTCTTCAAGCCCTGCTATATGCTCGTGATTGTCGGCGGTAAAGTCTGAACGTGCCACAAATGCCACGCCACTATGCTCATCAATGATTAGACTACAATACAGCTCAGATAAATGACGGCGGATACGGCTCTGATGGCGGACGATGTTATTAAAAAGTTGCGGTTTTTGACTGGCGAGTACCACGCCTTGTTGCGATAGATACACCAAGGCTCGGCGTGCATCATGGGGCATATCACTACTGTCTTGGCTATTTTGGCTCGTATTTGTGTCGGTATCAATATTTCCGCTATTTTCTATCGTATTTTCAATCACGCTATTATCAATCAGGGTATCAGATTGGCTATCATTTGGCTGTGTTACAGAAATAGGTTGATTATCGGACGGCTGGTTATTATTGCCAGTGACCATATTAAAAAAGCTGTTTGTCATTGCTATTTTCCGTGTGAATTTCCGTATTTTTTAAGGTTGTTTTTTAATCGGTTTGGGTTATAAATTTAAGCTCATGGGATTATCGACAAAGTCATGGGGAAAGTGGTCTTTGCTCAAGATAAGTTTGGGAATGGTGGCTTGTAGTTGATTGCCCAATTTATCGGTTACTTGAATGGGTTCGGTTTGCCCCATGTCGGTGGCTTGCACGGCTTTGGCGATACGGATAAAGGCGACTAGTTCTTCTAGCCCTGACTGGATGGGCAGATAACTACTGATATTGGCAAGGCTCATCGCTCCATGTTGATTTAAAACAGAATACAGTTTTTTGGCGACTTCGGTGGTTTGCACGGCATCTAGATTTTCAAGGGTTTTTTGACTCAATACACGGTTGTTTTGTTGCTCTTTGATATCGCTTAAACTGAGTTTTTCTTCGGCGACTTTTAGTCGAATACTGTCAGGCGAAGAATAAGGCATTTTGCCGACTTTTAAGCTAAGTCTTGTGTCAGTATCGAATATTTTTGGAGTTTGTTTGAAATGAATGGCACGTTTTTCAAGTTGTCCAATCAGTCTATCAACGGCATGATTTTCACTCATCGCTCCGCTTTCGATGTAGGACTTTAGCTGTTCTTCGGTACGGCGGCGAATGCGAAAAACTCGGTCACTTTCACGGGTCAGCTCTGGGATAATGGTGCTTAAAAACTGCTGATGATGGGGGGCAAGTTGAGATTTATCCAAGGTTTTTAGCACACTTCGCATCTGCTCGGTAAACTCAGTCAAGCGGTGGTCATCGGATAACAACTGAAAAAATCCGTCAAAAGCACTGCCAGCATCGGTCTTAGCAAGTAGGTCTTCTTGCTCAAAGACTTTTTGGAGCAATTCGCCTTTGCTCATATTGTCGTCAATCATTTGCACTCGCAGGTCTTTGTCCATTTTGCGGATTTCTTCTTCGAGTAAGCGAAAGTCCCCTGTCAAGCCAAACGCTAGTTGATAAATCTCTCGAATGCGTTCCTTTTTTTCATAGTCGTTGAGATAGACGACATTGCCAGCGTTCAAATCGGAAATTTGACGCTCTAGTTGGGCTTTTTGTTTTTCTAAAATGGCGATACGTTCAGCGGTGTTTTCACTCATCATGACTGCCAAATCTCGCACCGACTCTTGGACAATTCTCAGATGCGATGCCGATGTGCTAATCATCCGCTCGTCAAAACTTTGGCAAAACCGCAATACCCTATCGGTCGAATCGGTGACGGTAATGCGGTTATCCATTTCTCTGAGCCAACCTTTGTTTATCCAGTCATTAAGATAACTGCTGGCATTGGATTCGGTCTGCCAAGTGCCGTCCAGACGAGCTTCGGTGAGAAAGTTGTCTAATAAAGTCTTGGCTTGGGCATAGCTGATTTCGCTGTCTGTCTCAAAGGCGGTGGCGATAAAGGCTAAGATAAACGGAGCATTATCGGCTCGCAACAGTCGCCAAGCGTCTGATTCTTTGAAATGTCGCCCAAAATTTGCCGATTTTGCCAAAAAACTCATCGTTTATCCTTTTTTATGCTGTTTTTTTTATCACAGTCTTTATCTATTTTTTTAAGGGCGTATGCGATACGCCCCTACACCTCATTGTTATTTACTATTTGTTATTTTTTACCAACGATTTGCATGAGACTGTCAAAGCTATCCACGACTTGGTAGCTGATGGGCATTTGTGCTACGCCTGCCAAGGTATCGGTTTGTTCAAGCTCACCATTGTTTTGGTGGGCTTGTTGCAATTTGGCAAAAAACAGTTTGGCACTCTCAATTTTGTGTTTTTCGCTGTCTCGCAAATCGGCATCACTCATGCTACCTTTGGTTTCGGCAACAAAGTACACATGACGGACTTTGTCTTGATTAAAAGCGATTGCCCAGTCAGGGTTATAGCCCCCAAACGGTGTGGGGATTTCAAAGTTTTTGGGCAGTTTGGCATACACCACGACTTCGTCAATATGCTGTTCGAGTTCGTCCAAAAATTTTCGTTCAATATCCGAATCGGTCTCGACATAGTCCCACACATGGCGAGTGGCTTTAATCGCCTTGTCCGACAGTGGCAAATTACTGACAAAGATATCATTGCTGTCGTATCGCTCGGTGGTCAGTTCATAGGCGATGTTTTGCACGATTAGCTTGGCTTGTTGTTCGTTGATGATACGGCTGACTTCGCTGATAAAGGCTTCGGGGTTGTATTTAAACTGCGAGAACACCGCCGAGTTAATTTTACTTAATATCGCCACCACGCTACGGCGGGTCAAGTGGGTACGAGTAGCGACTTGTCCGATAAGGTCGTATTTGATAGGGGTTTGGACATTGACGTTGTACTGCTCACGGTTCGAGCGTACTTGCCCAAAGCTATCGCCTTGTTTTAGGCTCTCGTAGTCGATATTATCCTGTTGCCCTGCAGTTTTGATAGTATAGGTAAGTGAGCGGACAAACTGGTTGTTGCGTTCACGGCTGACTTTGTCAATTTCGCTAATGCTCTCGGCGATGAGTTTGTCGCTATCAAGTCCGATTTGATAAATCGATTTTTGGTTAATGCGTCGCCACAAGGCTTGGAATTCTTTGCGGTTTAGGTTTTCTTGGTTGATGGTGTTTTTGGGTTTATTACCATTATTGACCATACCGTCAAGGGCGTGTGGATTGACCACATTGCTGATGATTTTGTGAATTGAATTGGCAAACGGTTGCAAATCGTCTGGCAGTTTTGGCAAGCGGTCGTTGTCTTTATCTTCATGGAATTTTGCCAATAGATTATCCTCATCATCAAGATAATCATGCTTGACCAAGTATTTATAAATCTGATTGGCGGTCGTGCTGTCAATCGTCATCTGTCCGCCAAGCTCGCTCACCAAGGTTTTACCCGTGAAGTATTGCGGATTGGCTTTGCTTGGGCGATTGGCAAGGGTGGCAAGCATTTCTTTTTGAAGTTCGCCGACAAACTGAGTATAGCTTTCATTGGTAATGACGGTTAGGTTATTAAGCCGTTGCACTTCGCCCAATGGTAGATAACCGCTGTCCATGCGATTGCCAAATTTATCCACCGCTAACCGCAGACCACGCCCCACTTCTTGACGGCGTGAGATGACGTTGTCTGAATGTTTAAGCGTACAGATGACAAAGACATTGGGATTGTCCCAGCCTTCACGCAGGGCGGAATGCGAAAAGATAAAGCGGACGTTTTTGCGTGCCTTTTGTTCGTCGCTGTCTAGCGGTTCGGGGAATGCCAGTAGCGATTCTTTGTCCTTTAAAATCAAGTCATAGGCATCGATGTCGTCAGCGACTAGCACTTTTTCGCCCAGTTCTTCGTCTTTTTCCAGTTTGGTTTTTGGGTCTATCATGTGGCGGTTTTTATCAAGGCTAAAATAGCCGTTGTGGGTGCTGTCGGCATCGATGGCTTTGAGGTAGTCTTGGTAAGGGTCATTTTGTAGGTTCAAATCAATCCGCTGTGCGATTTCGTCCTTGTAGGCTTGGACGAACATATTGGCATAGTCGCCATTGACCATGTTGCCTTCGCTGTCGTATTGGCGGTATTTGGCGACTTCGTCGATAAAAAATAGGCTCAAGACTTTAATGCCTTTGTGAAACAGTCGCTGTTCGATATCTAAATGCGAGCGGATAGTTTCTCGGATTTGGATTTGGCGTAAATCCTTGTCTTCGCCTGTGCCTTGTTTACTGTTGCCTTGTCCGATAGTCAGGCGGATACCATTGGCAAATTCGATACTGTCGGCGGTGATGTTGGTGACGGTGTAGCGGTCGTTATATTGTTCGGCTTCGTTAGAAATAACAAATAAATCTCTGCCTTTTTCCACATTACGGATTTCTCGGCGAAACTCGCCTTTTTTGGATTTGATTTCCATTTCTAATCGTGCGACAGGGGCTTTGTTTGAGATGATGATGTCTTGTAGGTATAGATAGCCATGTGTGCCTGTCAAGCCTTTGACTTCGATGCCTTTGACGGTGATTTTTTTGACCAGTTTTTGGTTGTAAGCGTCGAGTGCGTCTAGGCGATAGACTAGGTTGTAGTCACGTTTGTGGGTAGCAGAATAACGTAGGATAAACAGCGGATTAAAGTTTGCTAATGACTGTAAGGTTTTCTCCGCTCCCATTTTTTGTGGTTCGTCTAGGATGATAATAGGGCGGTTACGGCGGATGACATCAATCGGTCGGCGTGAGCCAAATTCGTCTAGCTGTGCGTAGATTTTGCGTGACGCTTCGTTATTCGCCCCTTCTTTGATGGTGTTAAAGGCTTGCACGTTGATAATCATGATATTAATACCACCGTCTGAGCTAAAGCTCTCTAGGTGGTGCAAGGCTTTGGAGTCGTAGATAAAGGCTCTGGGTTTTTTGCCGTATTCTGCCAGTAGGTCGTCCGCCATCATGCTAATGCTTTTGTTCACGCCTTCACGGATGGCGATACTGGGTACGACGATGATAAATTTTGACCAGCCATAGTGTTTGTTTAGTTCAAAAATGGTGCGTAAATAGGTGTAGGTTTTGCCCGTGCCTGTTTCCATTTCGACATTAAGGTTTAAAGGGCTTTGGGTGAGGTTTTTGCCTTGGCGGTTATCGGCGGTGATAAGTTCGGTGGATTTTGGTAAGCCTTGGTTGATTTGCACGGTTTGGCTATTTTTGAGGATTTCGTCCATGTCAAAAAGCGGGCTATTGGCAAATCCCACGCTGATGTCGTCGTTATCGTCTTTTTGGTCGTTTGTGTGGTCAGGGTCGGACAAGTCAAAACCCATTTGGGCATTTTTTGCTAACTTCGGCTGATTGCCCAAGTCTAGGGTGTAGCGAGTGTGTCCACCTAGTTGTTGCTGTCCTGCGAATACGTCCACGACGGCTTTGACGGCATCAAGCTGGTACGGTAGGGGTTTAAAGGTGATTTTCATGTTTTTTCCCCCTTCAAATAAACCGCACGTCGGTTTTTGGTGAGAGTTGCTTGAAGCGTTCGACGATGTTGGTTTTGTCGCTGTCGGTGGCAATGGCTCGTTCGCTGGTGATGAATTTGAGCGGATTCATTTTTGCAATTTCGCTTATCATGTTAGCGTCGATGTGGTCTAGGCTTGCGATGAGTGAGTTTCCGCCGACTTGGTAAATGGTGTGTCCGCCTACGTTGCTACGTTCAATCGGTAGCGAGAGCGGTACGCCTGTTTCTAGCATGAACTGGAATAGTAGGTCTTCGTCGGTGCGGTCGGCTTTGATGTTGTTTTCTAGTGAGCCTAGTAGGTCTTGGCTGTAGTCTTCTGGGCGGTAGTAGATGTCTGCCATGTTGGTGGTGTCGATTTTGAGAACTCGAAAGCCTGTGTCAAGGTGGGTTAAGTCCTTGTCGCTGTTATCCTCACGGATTTTGACCCCTGCTCGGCGGATGCGTTCTTTGGATATTTCGGCGATAGTTGGGTAGCCTGCTTTGTAGGCTTCGGATTTTGGGTCGGTTGCCTCTGGGATTTGTACCATGATAAATTTACGGTTGCCCCCGTCTTCGGCGTTCAGTTGCATGACGGCATGGGCTGTAGTTGAGCTACCTGCAAAAAAATCCAAAATTAAAGCGTTTTCTTTTGGCTCTGTACTATATAATATTATATCTTTCAAAAATGGAATTGGCTTTGGATTTGTAAAATCAATTTTACCCATTAAAGCTCTATAAATTTTGGTTGCTGAATCTGTTGAATAGTCTGCTCCAAACATTACAGATTTAGGCTTAATTCTTTTAACTTCTCCATTATCAAATAAATAGTCTTTTTCATAAACATTATACTTGTCTGCATTTCTAACTGGCTTGGCAATTAAGCTTTTTAAATTATCACTTGCTGTGGATTTTCCCCAACGCCAACGTCCAGCAACTCCATTAGATTTATAGGGTAAAACTTCTATATTAAAAGTTTCATCCATAGTTAGGCTTACTTCGCCAGTTTTTGGGTTTGTATAAAAAGGATAATACATATTAGGTCTTTCTTCCCTAGTATCCGCTCCACCTCTTTTGCGTAATTCAATCAATCTGTAAGCACCAAATTTTTCATCATGTTCGTTGTAGTCTTTTTTCAAATCCTCACTTAAATCTAATCCATACTCACTAAAATTTTGACTTTTTACAAACATTAGTAAGCGTTCATTAGCCCTTGCAATATACTTTTTGTCATTTCTGCCTTTGAGATTATTAACAACTGTTAAATCTGCAATAAAGTTTTTTTCAGAAAATATTTCATCACAAATTTTTTTTAAATTAGCTTGTTCATTGTCATCAATCGAAATAAAAATAACCCCATCATCAGCGAGCAAATTTCTAGCAAGCTTCAACCGACTATACATCATCGACAACCAATCACTATGAAACCGCCCATTACTCTCCGTATTCGCCACGAGCCTATTACCATCCGCATCCACCTGCCCCGACCGCTCAAAAAACGCCTGCGTATCCTCCGCAAAATCATCGTTATAAATAAAATCATTGCCGGTATTGTACGGCGGATCGATATAAATCATCTTCACCTTGCCCAAGTAGCTTTCTTGCAATAGCTTCAACGCCTCAAGATTATCCCCCTCAATAAACAAATTCTGCGTCGTATCAAAATCCACACTCTCACCACGCACAGGGCGTAACGTCTTGGCAATCGGACTGTTCGCCGTCACAATAGCCTCACGCTTGCCCACCCAATCTAGGCGGTAACGCTCCTGACTGCCATCAATGACCGAATGCGACAACTCCTGCTTTAACAACTCAAAATCCACGCCCAACTCAAGCACCACTTGCCCATCTTTATCCCGTAACACATTGCCATTATCATCGGTTTTGGGCTTTTCCGTCACACAGTTGGGGAATAGCTTGGCTAAATGGGCGATGTTGCTATCGACTAAATTGGTTGAGTGCATTTTTAGAGCAGTCATGGTAAGTCCTTAAGGTTTTGATTGTATTATTTGGATTAAATGAGTAAGTCTTGTTGTGGGTTGTTTTCTAGCGTTTTTAAATATGCTAGCCCCTCATCAGTCGTGCGATAGGCTTGGCTTGGGTGAGTATTTTGTGGGTATTTTTTAGCAATTTTTTCTTCTTTTACCAAAGCAGTTAAATGGTTTTGTGTGGTTTGATTCGTTCTTAAAATCAAATCTGACACAGTGGCAAGGCTTAAAAACTCATGCTGGCAAAGTTGCAAGATAATTGCCCTAAGCTGTTCGTTAGATAGTCTTTTTTTTCGTCTAGCAGGGTTAGCGACACTGATAAGGTCAGTATCTTCTAAAATTTTAGCGTCGTTATTAGGGTAGCTTGATTCGTTATTAGGGTAGCTCGGGTCGTTATTAGGGTAGCTCGGGTCGTTATTAGGGTAGCTCGGGTTGTTACCTGCCAAACTTATTTCACTACCTGCTAAGCTATTATCACTCGCCAAACTATAAATTGCCCATCTTCCGCCTGTAGATACCAGCATACCCTGTTTTACAAGGTGCTGTAACATTTTGGTGATATCAGCAGGATGATTAGGTAGTAAGGTTTTTAGACGTTGATGATTTGCTTCACTTTCAAGATAGATTGTTGCTAAGATAGCTTGCTCATCAGTGCTTAAAGCCAAAAATTCTTTACCATACTCATTTTCTAAATATTGCATGACATCGTTTGGAAATAAGTCATTCATGCTTAACTCAAGAACTGTCTGATAATTCGGCTCTCGTTTCTCATACAAGGATGGTAATTGCCAATGACAAGCTCGCCAACCTGCTAAAATATTGGGAATACCAGAACCCGCTTGCTCACCAGCTTTGATAAAACGAAACATTTTATGTAGGTTACGATTTCGGCAATCAGACTCTCCGCCTTGAAGTGATATCTCAATAGGTACACGCATCAAGCCAGGATTACGAAAATAGAAACTATTAGGGTATTTAACAATCTTAACAGATGCTCTGTCACTATAATCAGCATGTACTAATGAATTGACTAATGCTTCTCGAATAGCGATATGAATAGGCGTATCGTCTTGCCTCTCACCATTTTTGAGTTTAAACGGTATCTTGATATCTTGAGTAAGTTTAATAGATACTCTGCGATAAAAATCGAATAAATTACCACTCCAGTTACCATCTGGTACAAGTCTATCAATCCATCGAATAGCTACATCATCAGATTCACGCTCTTGATAATCAAGCATATAGTCAGGAAAAACTTCAGAAATAGCTTGCTGTTGACCAAACATCAAAAGTCCTGCTTTTGTTAGACCTTGTTCTCCTGTCTCACGATTTTTGCAATAGCCACCAATTTTAGTCAAAAAACTTTGGTTATCATCATCATTCCAAGGCGAAGTAGGATTAAAGTTAGTAAAGCGTTGACGATAGGTTTGTAGTGATGTTAAATCTAAATCTGATAACGAAAAATTGGGCAGAATATCACTATCTAGGCTGTCTTTGACTTGTTCAGCAATTAGGCGTTTGACTTGTTCATCAGGTAGCCGAAAATCACCTTCATGCTGTCGAATAAATGTATTACCAAAAGGATTTCCATCTAAAAATATAGGCTGTTGTTTACGTGTTGCCCTTGGAACAGAAACTAATAAAACGGTTTTTCCTTCAATATCCCATTCAAAAATATTACTATCCGTGAGTAAATTATAGCTAACTTTATTCTTGTTATTAACTGTCTTAAAAATATCGTTTTTGATTTGATGAACTCGCTCAATACCTGATACTTCAAAAGTGTTGTTTTGCTTAATTTCCTTGACCCCAAGTATCACAACACCGCCATTTGTATTGGCAAATGCACTATAGCTATCCCAAAAACTATTAGGTAACTCTCCTTTACCATCTTTTCCCCCAGCAAGTTTACATTCAATATCAACACTTTCTTGCAGTTCTGAAAGGCTATTCTCTGTAATTTGCTGAATAATCTGACTAATACTCATGGGCTTTCCAAAATTATTTTAAGAACTCGTTTAACTGTTTCTGCAACCCTTGCAACTGCAAGTTCATCTCAACTTGTCGATTAAACTGCTTTTCTTTATCAATGCGTTTTTGCAACACCCCAATTTGTTTATTCAACAACGCTACTTTTTCGGCATACGCAATTTTATCCGCTATTGTATCATGCGATACGCTTGCCTGAGCGATAGCTTGGGGTGCAATGGGTGATAAGTCCAAATCCTTGGGCAAATCCACTGCCAATAACCGCTCAATCAACCACTCGTACAAATCCGCAATGCTAAACACCAAAGGCAAATCTTGACGCTCATTAACTTCTAGCCAGTCGGATGAATAATACTTACCCAATACCACTTTTTGGCTATCGGCTTGGTTTACTCTTTTATAAGTGGCAATCACCTTGACTTGATGACTAAAATGCACCTCAAAAATAATCGGCGATGGGATGGTCTTATCAATAAATTCACAAATATCGGTATCAAACTCAGCTACACGGCTATGAATCTGAAAAATTTGGATTTCTTTGACCGTGTCGCTATCGGACAAGTTAATCGTTTGGCTGGATAACTTGTACGCCCAGCGGATAGTCTCGACTTGCTCGACAAATAAGCGTTCGATACGGTGGGTGGCATTGCCTTGTTGATAGAATTTATTTTTGGCAATGACTTTATCCACTTTGGCAGTAGCAGGATAACGATATAACACAATAACATTCCTTATGGTGTATCATCAATTAGCGCAATAAACCCAATCAACTCAAAATCATTAATTCCCGACACATCATCGACTAACGCACTGGTCGTGATACCGCTAAACAAGCTGTCAATATCCTTTTCCGCCTTCACGGTTTGGATACTGGCGACCGCTTGGTCAAGTAGCTTAGAATAATGTGCCATATTGCGACCATCATCGGTTCGTGCGTTAAAAACCTCATAGGCACTAGGTAATGGTTTATCAAGATGACGACTAGCAAGGCGGGCTCTATCAAGTAGCTTTTTGGCTTGGGTATAGTCGTTAATAATCTCGCCTGTTTCAGTGATATAAACCAAAAAATAGGGATAAAGACGGTTAGCGGTTATATCACTTGAAAGTTCTTTGCTGAATCCTTGTCGTGACTCAAGGACAAATATCACACCTGCAGGCAGACCATCGTCCGCTCTAGCAGGTACAACAGCGTGTAAGCCTTTTGGTAAACGGGTTATTTCTGGATTTTGCTCCAAGTAAGCAAGCAAATCCATGCGAAAATCATTGAGCCCCAAATCGGTAATCGCAACGCCTGTATTAGCATCTTCAAGGTCTAGTACTTCGTTTTGCAATTTTTGCAGTTGTTCACGGCGGTAGGCGATATCATTGGCTTTGGCGGACAAAATATTATCATCGCCTGTACTGGTCATATCCACAATCACCATGCGATTTTCCACGCGCTCACGCAAATTGATATAGTCATCAAGGCTAATGTCAGGCCAATAATTGGCAAGTTGTATGACTTGGTTGGGTGAGCCAATACGGTCAATCCGCCCAAAACGTTGAATGATACGCACAGGATTCCAATGAATATCATAATTAATCAGATAGTCACAATCTTGCAGGTTCTGACCTTCAGAGATACTGTCCGTTGCAATTAATAAATCAATCTGACGGCTTTCATCAGGGAAAATGGCTTGTTTTTGCTTAGAAATGGGAGAAAATAACGTCAAAAGCCCTTGCATATCATAGCCGTGACGGCGATTTGGCATAGATTTAATAGTGGACTTATTATGAGTACCTGTAATCAGAGCGGTATGAATACCAAACCGCTCAAGCATCATGGGAGCAATATACTTGTATAAATAGTCTGCGGTATCAGCAAATGCAGTAAAAATGATAACTTTGCGGTTATTATTATTGATAGGTGTTTCGATTTTTTGGGTAATATGCTCAAGTAAATGCTGGAGTTTGGCATCGGCTTGTTCATCAATCGGGAGAATAGAACGTAATATCCCTTCAATAATCACCAAATCACTGGACAAATCCGCTTGCCAACGCAGTAAATCCATATCTTCAAGATGAATTTTAAGTTTTGAACCGATTAAATCTTCTGGATACAGATTTTCGCCATTTTCATCTTCGTCATAGCCCCAATTATAGCTTGAGTCTAGGGAAATACTAACTTCATCGCTGTTTTTTTGTTGGCTGGATTTACGTTGTTTAAAATCATCTATTTGAGATAACACATTTTTGATATTGGTCTGTAACACCGTTAAAGTCAGCCGAAACGCATGAATAGAGCTTTCTAGGCGTTTTAACAAATTAACCGTCATCAAAGCTTGCAAGCTTTTTTCACGGTCAATTTGGCGGAACTTACCACCACCTTGCGTTTGGGTATCAAAAATCGCTTCATACTTAGCAATCTTGCTATCCAAAATATAGCCAACAGGGGCATAAACCGCCATACGAATAAGCGATAAATCTTGATAAAGCTCATTAAGTGAGACGGCTTTTTCATCGCCTTCTGGATAAGTAGAAATGTGAGTTCTAAACGATAATGGCTTGAGACGCTGTGGGAACTGCCCAATATCCTTGGTGTCATAAAAACTTTGGATATGTTTGCGAGAACGAGCAATGGTGACGCTATCTAATAACTTAAAAAAATCAAAATCAAGTAAGTTTAAAATTGCCGATGTGGTGCGTTCTTGTGGTGATAGTTTTGCCCATACGTTAAAGCTGGCTTGAGCTCGCCTAAAAATCGTCTCGATATCTCGTTCAGTATCTAATTTGGCATCAAGGTTTTGGCTATCGCCTTCATAGGCTAGGGCGAGTTGATTTTTTAAATCATTAAAACGGTTATTAACTGGGGTAGCCGATAGCATCAATACTTTGGTCTTGACCCCCTGCCGAATCACTTGATTCATCAAGCGGTCATAGCGAGTTTGTTTATCCTTAAAAAACTCTCGATTGCGAAAATTATGTGACTCATCAATCACTACCAAGTCATAATTTCCCCAATTGACTCGTGACAAATCAATACCTAGTGTCTCGCCACGTGTGCGGGATAAATCCGTGTGGTATAGAACATCATAACTAAATCTATCTTTAGCAAATAAATTGGTTACCACATTGCTATTATAATTTGTCCAGTTTTCAGCCAGTTTTTTGGGGCAAAGCACCAATACGCTTTTATTGCGTAGTTCATAATATTTGATGACAGCCAGAGCGGTAAAAGTTTTACCCAAGCCGACACTATCCGCGAGAATACAGCCGTTATAAGTTTCTAATTTGTTGATAATACCCTTTGCCGCATCTTTTTGGAAATTAAACAGTTTTTGCCAAACGAGCGTTTCTTGAAAACCTGTTAAATCATTGGGTAAGACATCTTCATTAATATCTTGCAAAAAATCCTTAAAGATATGATACAGCATCAAAAAATAAATGCGTTCTGGTGAGTTCTCTTGATACACCGAAGCGATATGTCGAATAATAGATTCAGTGATATCTTCTACCTTGCTGGTATCACTCCAGATTTGGTTAAATAAATTAAGATATTGCTCGGCAAACGGGGTTTCTAGTCGATTGACAATATTGGAGATGGCATTGCCTTTTTCATAGCCCAATCCAACAGGTGTAAAGCCTTGAATAGGCATATAGGCAAATTTGTCTAGACTATTACCAATATACAAAAATTCTTGCATAGGCGCATTACTGCGATTTGACTTAAATATGGCTTTTCGTCGTATCCAGTCGGCACATTCTTTGGCAATCGCTTTTTGGGTTAGTTTATTTTTGAGATGTAGTTCAAAGGCAGTACCATAAAGGCTATTTTCTCGGCGGATTCTTGAGCGCAAATCTTCATCTAGCGATTCATGGATAACATACTCTCGCTTTTCCTTTTTAATTTTATCAACCATACTTTCTATTGGGTTTTTTGCTATGGAATTGCCAGCGACGAAAGTAGGTGATGTAAAAATAAACTGCAAGCTTTCAACTTTTTCAAGTTCATTTTTCAGAGCAGCAAACGCATAAATAGAAAAGTAAGACGCAGCAATCTTAATGCGATTTTCTGAGCCATTATTTAATTGTGATTTAATGTCATTGCCAAATAAATTGTTAATATTATCGATAAGCTTCATAGCATCTAACTTACTAGGTTTTAAATTTATTTAAGATAAAGTTATATTTTAAAAAGGTATACCATCAAAATCATCCCCTAAATCTAGCCCAATGATTGGTCGATTTGTTAGCGGTCTATGACTGTCAAAGCTATCCCTTCTATTTGTAAACGAACGCATTCCTGCATCATCAGGTAGCAAATCAGTTGGTACTTCACTTAAGAAGTAACTTTCAATGGTACGGTTTTGACTATCCACACGACTCGTCGCCCAGGTATTTAAGTTTTGCCGTGTGATAATCAGTTCATCTTTGGCGCGGGTCATCGCCACATATAGCACACGGCGTTCTTCTTCCACTTCTTCAAAGCTGTCTTGCGCTCGCATATGGGGATACTGTCCAACAGACGCATTAATGATGTAGCATACTTCCCGCTCTGCCCCTTTGGCGGAATGGATGGTAATGAGTGTCACCATGTCTTCATTGTCTTGGCTAGTGACTTCACTGTGGGAAATGGGCTCTAAGATATAAGCTTCGATAAAATCCGCTAACGTATCATGGCGTCTAGCCAGTTGTTTGACCAAATCAAAGTCCCGTACCCGTGCTTCCCAATCGCGTTTTTCATAGTTCTTTTGCAATTGGTCATGTAACGCCGCAAAGGCGATATCAATACTTTTCTCAGGTAAGTGTTGTGCCTCGCTTAGTTGCTTTAACGCGTCAATGGCAGGTTTGGGTACTTTGCTTTTTTTATCTAGAATGTCGATACAAGCGGTTAAATCAGGCTGGGTTAAAAACTCATTAACGAGCTTTCCTGCGCCGGCATCACCGATACCATCCCAAAGTGTTAAAAAGCGTATCCAAGCCAGTTCATCTAAATAGTTCACGCTGACTCGTAGCATACTGATTAAGTCTTTGACGTGAGCGGCTTCCAGTAACTTAGTACCCCCGATAAAGATATAAGGGATATCCGCTTCAATCAGGGCACTTTCTAATTGTCTACCTGAAAAGGCTGAACGCAGTAGAATCATATGATGATGCCACGGTGTGCCTTTGTTATAACGGTGCTGTAAATCTTTTACTACCCATCGTGCTTCATCAAACTCATTGCCAAAGCTGTAGAGCACGGGTTTAATGCCATTACCGCGATGCGCGGTCAGACGCTTTTCATACTGTAGCTCACTTCTATCAAGCAGCCAGTTAGATAAGTCTAAAATCTCTTGGGTCGAACGGTAATTTAAGTCAAGCGTAAGCACTTGGGCATCGGGTACCCGCTGTTTGAAGCTATGGATGTTTTGAAAGTCGGCACCGCGAAAGCCATAAATGGATTGGGCATCATCACCGACACAGAATAATTGACTGCGTCCGATAAAAGGTTGCAATAGTAACCACTGCAACGGGTTGGTATCTTGCATTTCATCAACCAATAGATATTTGGTCGTTTGGGTTACTTTTTCTAATAACCATTCATCAGCATTTAAGTATTTAGCGACATATTCTAGGATATCGTCATAATCAAGATAGTGACGTTCTTGCTTTTGTTTTTGATAGCCTGCCATGATAAGTTTTATCTCATCCATCACTGGCTGATAGTCAGGTAGCTGCTTATACAGTGCATCTTCAAATTTGGTTTGGGTATTGCGGGCATAGGAGTATAAGTCAGCCAGTTCTTTAGCCTTTGGTAGCTTCTCACCGACGGGTTGCTGACGATTGTTTTGAAAGGTAATGGTTTTACCCGTTGACGTGATTTGGCTATTACGTTTGTCTTCGAGTTTACCACGAAGTAGCTTGAACATCATAACTTGGTCATCACGGTCGATGACGTTAAAGCCTTGTAAGCCAAACACTTTTGAATAGCGACGTAGAATAGTTAAACAAAAGGTGTGGAAAGTGGAGGCTCGTAGTCCTTCGGCTTGTGCGCCTAGATGGTTTTCAACACGGCTAACAATCTCAGATGCGGCTCGGCGAGTAAAGGTGACAATCTGAATCTCGTTGGCAGGGGCGCCTTGACTAATGAGATAGGCAGCCCGAGCCACAATAGTCTTGGTCTTACCACTACCCGCCCCTGCTAATACCAAGGTGTTTTGGGCATTGGTGGTGGCAGCTTTGCGCTGGGCTGGGTTAAGTTCGGCAAGGAGGTTGTTGATGGTCATAGAAGAATTCGGAGTTGATAGCTTGATTTTAAGCTAGCAAATTATTTAAAGACTGTCTAATGTTTTAGAAACTTTTAGATAACCTATAGTTTTTTTAATAATTTAAGGCTGTGACTAATTAGTTCACATATAAAAAAGCAGTTTAGTACCTTTTAAAGTAGTACTAAACAATAATTTCACGGTCGGGGTCACAAATTTCAAAGTAAAATTTTAGGCTTGGCACAAATTTGGCACAATTTTGTCACACAGATTTTTTTGTGTGACAAATTGAGGAAAAGTGGTCATTGAAATTAATGAAAAAATCTTGAAGTATGAATGGTAAGTCATTGATTTTTAGGCAATAAAAAAGCCACTTCAATGTAAAGTGGCTTTTTTGAATTTGGAGCGGGAAACGAGATTCGAACTCGCGACCCCGACCTTGGCAAGGTCGTGCTCTACCAACTGAGCTATTCCCGCATTAGGTGGTCAACTAGCAATTTTGAATGTTTGTTGCGTCGTTGTGGATGCGTATTATAAGGATTTTTGATACGGCGTCAAGCATTTTTGCAAAAAAAATTCAAAAAAATACGTTTTTTTTAAATTTAACTGTTTTTACTGGGTTTCATTGAGAAGTAGTTTTTTTGGTAGTGGTATGAAAAGTATGCTGGTATAGAAATAAAAAAGACAGCTTG